>NZ_BAAAMR010000088.1:0-40004 GCF_039529375.1 Actinomadura napierensis | reverse complement strand
ACTTCGTCCACCCTTGACTTTGGAGCCTCTGCGGCCCCTGAGGCAGCGCAAAGGGGCAGGCTCCGCCTGCCCCGCCCGGTCGCGCCACCCCACCACCCCCTTCCGCATGCGTGTTCGCAAATCCCCACAAAACGACAATCGACACCTTTCTCCGGAGCCTCGAAATAAAGGGCCGTCGGGCCGACTTTTGTCGGCCACGTAGGGTATGCTTTACCTATGCAATCAGTGACGGTCGACCTTGAGACCGCGTCCACCGCATAATTGGTGAACGCGGTCTCGGCGATCGCCACAGAACTCGCCCAACGAGAAGCTCCAGAATCTGCGGCCGCATGCTTGGAACTCACCGAAGATCTGGCCGCCGCCTGCGATATACAGGAAAGCGCCCTCGCCGGTTTCATCCGCCGCGTCGACGCCAGCGGGGAGCAGAAGCGGTGGGGGTTTCCCGTCGACGCGGGCGTGGCTGCGGTCGCGGTTGGGGATGCGGGAGAACCGCACCACCGAACGCCTCATCCTGGCCCGCCAGCGGCACCGGCTTCCCCAGGTCGCGGAACGGTTGGCGGCCGGGGAGTTGTCGTATGGGTATGCGGCCACGGTCGCGCAGAGTGTGGCGCGGCTGGAGGACACCGACTGCGCTCAGGCCGAGACCACCCTGCTGAGCTTCGTCGAGCAAGGGTTCTCGGCGGCGAAGGTGGGGGTATTCGGCCGCCGCATCTGCGACGTGATCGCCGAACGCGACGGCACCGAGACCACCCCCGGCGAGGATGCCAAGCGTGGGTACGCCAAGTCGTGGATCACCAGCACCGGTTCCCTGGATGGCGGCCGCTACATCAAGGGCTGGCTGAACGCCGAGGACGCCGCCATCTGGGACGGGACGCTTGCTCCGCTGGCCAAGCCGGCCGGGCCCGATGACCACCGCGATGTAGGCGAGCGGACGGCGGCGGCGTTGTCGAGTGTGCTGTCGGGTGGGCACAAGGCCACCAAGATCACCGTCATCTGCGACCTGGACACCCTCACCGGCGGCAACACCCCCGCCCGCCTCACCGACGGCACCCCCATCCCCGCCGCCCAAGCCCGCCGCATCGCCCTAGCAGCCGGAGTCTCACCCCTCCTACTCGGACGCGGACACACCCCGCTGTATCTCGGCTACCGGGAGCGGTTCGCCAGCGCCGCCCAACGCCAAGTCCTCGAAACCCTCTACCCCACCTGCGCGGTGCGGGAATGCGAGATCCCCGGGACGTTGTGCGAAGTCGACCACGTCAACGGCTGGGCCCTCGGTAACTCACCCACCGACATCGACCAACTCGCCCTGACCTGCGGATGGCACAACCGCTTCAAACACACCAGCCCAGATCAGATCGGGATCAGTAAAGACCCCGACGGGCGGTACATCTACCGGCTGCTCCCACCACCGGGCGCACGATCAAGAACCCGGACAGGTAGTGGGCCACCGGGGTCGATCGGCCCATCCGACACCACCGCCAACTGGGCCGCATAACCCACCCCACCCTCCACACCACCGGTTCGCCCGAATCCAACCCGGATCTCGGGCGAACCGGCATGCCCACACCACCACCGCCTCCACCCGCACGCCCGCACCCGACTCGTGCCGTCGTCAGCCCCTCGGCGTTCCGCCCGCTCGACTCTTCGTCCGCTGGTTCGGGGGCGGTGGGGTGGCGCGACCGGGGCGGGGCAGGCGGAGCCTGCCCCTTAAGCGCTGCCTCAGGGGCCGCAGAGGCTCCAAAGTCAAGGGTGGACGAAGTCCATCGCGAAGCGACGCCGAAGGCGCCCCTGACTTTGGAGGGGCGGCCCCGTACGCCAGCGCCACCCCACCGCACGGCCGACCAATCCCCGAACACCCCACCCACCCCTCGCCGAATGCCCCTTGGCTTTCCTCCGGCTACAGCCCGCCCGCCCACTTGTCTCCGGCCGCTCCCTTGTCTCCGCCCGCCCCCTCCTGCTTCCGCACGCATGCCTCCCTAGGCGCCTGCACGTAGTCCTGCTCGGCGGCGCAACGCTCCTGCCACACCGCGTACGCCGCCCATGACCTTCGCGACTCAAGGTCCGCTACGAGGACGGCGGTTGACCTGGAGTGTGCTCCAGGTGGGATCCTGGTAGACGTGAGTTCTTACTCTCCGGCTGAGACCGCCGAGAAGAGCGGCTTCAGCATCGACACGTTGCGTTACTACGAGAAGATCGGGCTGCTTTCGGGGATCGCGCGGAACGCGTCGGGACGGCGTGTGTTCAGCGACAACGACCTGCAGTGGCTCGGGATGCTGCGCTGCCTGCGCGAGACGGGGATGCCGATCGCGGAGATGCTGCGGTACTCCGAGCTGGCGCGGGGCGGCGCCGAGACCGTGCGGGAGCGGCTGGAACTGCTGCAGGCGCACGATCGCCGCGTGGAGGAGCAGATCGCCCGGCTGCGCGAGCAGCAGGAGCACGTCAAGTTCAAGATCGGCTTCTATCAGGGGGCGGTCTGCGAGGGCGCTCCGGTCTGAGCCAGCAGGCGCGCCGCGCGCGCCCAGGTCTCGGCGGGGTCGAAGGCGTGCGCTGTCCAGGTGTGGGCGCGGATGGCGCCGCGGTTCCGGAAGCGGCGCATGATGGCGACGTGCGGGGGCCAGGCGACGAAACGGTGCAGGTCTTCCGGGGTCTCCCAGATGGAGACGGAGCCGCTGCGCAGCTGGAGCGGTTTCGTCCACATCCACAGGCCGACGGCGCCCTTGAGGCCGGGCCAGGCTCGGCGCAGGTTCAGGCCGGCGCGGTAGACCTCCGGGAGGTCGGACGGGTGGGCGCTGGTGAAGTCGGTGACGCTCACCAGGACCGGTCCGCGGCCGTCGGCGGGGCCGGGTCGCCAGCTTTTCAGCGGCTCCACGAGGGGGAGCGGCCGAGGAGGGTCAGGAGGCGGTTCTTCGGTGCCGCGTCGTCGGCCGGGACGACGGGAGCGAAGGAGGTTCCGGGGCCGCGGTCGTCGGTGGGGACGATCGACGCGACCTTGAGGGACGCGGTCAGCAGGTCGTCGCCGGGCTCCCAGGGGGCGCCGATCGCGGCGGCGACGTCCCAGGCGTGGACGACCAGGTCGACGAAGTGGAAGCTGATCGCCAGTGCGGCCGGGAACGGGCCGCCGTCGCGGATCTCGGGGAGGACGAGCCCGGCGTCGAGGGGCACCGCGGCGAACGCCTCGGTGACGAGGTCGAGGGACGCCTTGGCGGCGGCGTAGGGGTCGTCGCCGAGGTCGCCGCCGTGCCAGGCGGACAGGCGGGCGCCGTCGCCGCGTGCGGCGGCCGCGAAGCCCTGGTCCTGGCTGACCTGGTGGCGGAGGAGGCCGTGCAGGGTCCAGTCGGGGCACGGCGTCGGCTGGGCGAGCGCGTCCGGTTTCACCTGGGCGACGGCCGAGAGGTACAGGTCGGCGGCCTCACGGTCGAGCGGGCGGAAGTCGGTGGTGAGCAGTTCGGTGAGAACGTCCATGCGTCCACCGTAGGAACGGGGAGTGGCCCAGGTACAGGGCCAAAATCGCGGAAAATGACTGAGCCGGTCTAGGGTCGGGCGGGTGGACCTGCATGTGAGCCTGATCGGGCGGAAGGACCTCGCCGGCCAGATCTACCGGCAGTTGCGGGCCGCGATCCTGGACGGGCGGCTGCGCGCGGGGGAGGCGGCGCCGCCGACGCGGGAGCTGGCGCGGCGGCTGGCGATCTCCCGCAACACGGTCGCGGTCGCCTACGACCGGCTCGTGGCGGAAGGGTTCCTGGAGAGCCGGGTGGGCGCGGGGACGTTCGTCCGGGATGCCGGGTTCGCGGAGCGGGAGCGTCCGGTGGCGTCGCCGCTGCGGCCGCGGAAGGTGTGGGACGAGGTCGGCGTGTGGCCGGGCAGGATGACCGGGATCACCTGGGACTTCCGGGCCGGGCTGCCGGACGTGCGGCTGTTCCCGTACGAGCCGTGGCGGCGGATCATGGCGGGGCGGCTGCGCCCGTCCGCGCTCGACGATCCGGCGGCGGCCGGCGATCCGGCGGGCCTCGGCGAGCTGCGGGAGGCGATCGCCCGGCACATCGGCGTGTCGCGGTCGGTGCGGGCCGCCGCGGCGGACGTGGTGGTGACGTCGGGCGTCCAGCAGGCGATCGACCTGGTCGTCCGGGTGCTGCTGGAGCCGGGCGACGTCGTGGCCGTCGAGGATCCCGGATACCCGCCGGTGCGGATGCTGCTGCACGCGGCGGGGATGCGGGTGCGGGGCGTGCCGGTGGACGCCGAGGGCCTGCGTGTGGACGCGCTCCCGGACGACACGCGCGCCGTCTACGTGACGCCGTCGCACCAGTTCCCGCTGGGGATGCCGATGTCGCTGCCGCGCCGCCACACCCTGCTGGAGTGGGCGCGGCGCCGGGACGTGGTGATCGTCGAGGACGACTACGACACCGAGTACCGGTACGGGGGACGGCCGATCGAGCCGCTGCAGAGCCTCGACGACGGGGGCCGCGTCCTCTACACGGGCACCTTCTCGAAGATCATGCGGCCGGTGCTGCGGATCGGGTTCCTTGTCGCGCCGCCGTCGCTGCACCGCGCGTTCCGGATGGCGCGGTACGTCTCGTCCTGGCACGCGGAGCTGCCGGCGCAGGCGGCGCTCGCCCGGTTCATCGACGAGGGGCTGCTCGCCCGGCACATCCGCCGGTCGCGGCGCGAGTACCAGGCCCGGCACGAGCGGGTCGCCGGGCTGCTCGGCACCTGGTTCGCCGGGCGGCTGGAGCCGATCCCGTCGGCGGCGGGCCTGCACCTGTGCGCGACCCTGCCGGACGGGACGGACGACGTCGGCATCGTCCGCGAGGCGCTGGGGGAGGGTGTCGGCCTGTTCGCGCTGTCGGAGTTCGCGGTCGACGGGCCGGCGGTGCCCGGGCTGGTGTTCGGCTACGGCGCCGTCACGCTGCCGGAGATCGGCGAGGGCCTGCGCCGGCTGCGGCGCATCGTCGGCTGAACGCGGGCGGGCCCCACCCGACGTGACCGGGCTTCGTCCGGGTGCCGGGCGCGCCGGCGGGACGGGTGCGCGGGGAGTTCGTCGGCCTCACCGACCTGACCGCCACCATCCTCGACCTCGCGGGACAGGACACCGCCCCGGCGGTCGACGGGCGCAGCCTGCTGCCCCTGGTCGAGGGGCTCGACGTCCCGTGGCGGAGTGAGATCGTCGCCGAGTTCCACGGCCACCACTTCCCGTACCCGCAGCGGATGATCCACGACGGCCGGTACAAGCTCGTGGTCAACCCCGAGTCCCGCGACGAGCTGTACGACCTGGACGCCGACCCGCACGAGCTGCTCAACCGCATCGACCACCCCGAGCTCGCGGACGTCCGGCGCCGCCTCACCCGCCGGCTGTACGAGCTGCTGGTGGAGCGCGGCGACAACTTCCACCACTGGATGAGCGTGATGTCCGACACCGGGCCGCTCGACCACGACCCGACGCTCTCGGCGTTCGAACGCGACGCCGGCGTGTACGGAAAGGAGACCTGAGGACCGCCCCGCGCCGGCCAGGGGACGGGCGTCAGCGCTGGACGGGTGTGACGCGGCGGCCGTCCGCGCCGAACAGCAGCATCCGGTCGAGGTCCACGGTCAGCGCGACGTGGTCGCCGCGGTTCGGGCGCTGCCCCGGGTTGGCGCGGAAGATCAGGTCGGAGCGCCGGTGGTGCCCGGCGTGCTCCTCGGCCCGCCCGGGCTCGCGGGACGGCCGGCCGAGCATCCCGCGCAGCCGGTCGCGCAGGCCCGGCTGCGCGGCCGCCATCGCCGGCGCGGGGCGCGGCCGCCCGAACTCGTTCGCGTCGACCGTGGGGATGCCCGCCTGCGCGTAGGCGAGCCACTCGTGGCCGTGGAACTCCAGCCCGTGGACCTGCCCGGACAGCACCGTCCCCGGGCGGGCGGGCGAGCCCGGCGCGATCGGGACCAGGGTGTCGGGCCGGATCCCGGCGATCACCATCTGCCCGTGGTGGCTGATCAGCGAGGACGCGCGCGGGTCGTCCCACGGGATCGTCAGCCGCTGCGGGCCGAGGTCCAGCAGCAGCCCCTCGCCCTCGACCGCCCACAGCCTCGCCTGCAGCAGGTTCATCGGCGGGGAGCTGAGGAACGCGGCGACGAACACCGTCGCCGGGTCCTCGTAGATCTGCTCGGGGGTGCCGACGTCCTCCAGGACGCCGTCGCGCAGCACGGCCATCCGGTCGGCCATCGTCATGGCCTCGACCTGGTCGTGCGTGACGTAGACGGTGGTGGTACGGCTGGAGCGCACCAGCGCGGCGATCTCCACCCGCAGTTCGGTGCGCAGCCCGGCGTCCAGGCTGGACAGCGGCTCGTCCATCAGGAACAGCGACGGCTCGCGGATCAGCGCCCGGCCGATCGCGGCGCGTTGGCGCTGGCCGCCCGACAGCGTGCCCGGCAGCCGGTCGATCATGGTGTTGAGGCCGAGCGCGCGGGCCAGCTCGACGACCTTCGCGCTCGCCTCCGCGCGGTCGCCGCCCGACACCTCCAGCGGGAACATCATGTTGCCCTTGACGGTGCGGTGCGGGTAGAGGGCGCCCTCCTGGAACACCATCGCCACGTTCCGCTCGCGCGGCGTGAGGTCGTTGGCCACCGACCCGTTCAGCCACAGGTCGCCCGAGGTGATCTCCTCCAGCCCGGCGATCATCCGCAGGATGGTCGACTTGCCGCAGCCGGACGGTCCGAGCAGGACGAACAGCTCGCCGTCGTTGATCCGCAGCCGGACCTTGCGGACGGCGGTCAGCCCGCCGGGATACACCTTCTCGACGCCGTCTAGCACAACATCCGTCATCGGGGCCGCCTGGGGGTGGGCAGGAACTCGGTGCGTCATCTCATCGCGTCACAATGCGTTTGTCCATAGCCCATCCAGAGTTACCGGCGGTTAACAAGGCCGGGTCCGGCCAGGCCAGACGCGCTCCTCGCGGGGGCGCGCGGGGGCCCGGATCCGGGGGCGGGGCCGGGTCCGGTCCCGCGGCCATGCGGGTTGCGGCGTGATGCGCCGGATGTCGGTGGGGCGCCGTAGACTCCTTCGCTGTGGCAGGCCGTATTCGCAATGAGGACATCGCGCTCGTCCGCGAGCGGTCGTCCATCGCCGACGTCATCGGCGAGTACCTGCAGCTGCGCAGCGCGGGCGGCGGAAACCTCAAGGGCCTGTGCCCCTTCCACGACGAGAAGTCGCCGTCGTTCAACGTGACGCCCTCGCGCGGGCTGTACTTCTGCTTCGGGTGCGAGGCGGGCGGCGACGTCATCAAGTTCGTCCAGGAGATCGAGCACCTGTCGTTCTCCGAGTCGGTCGAGCGGCTCGCGGCGCAGGTCGGCATCCAGCTCCGCTACGAGGACGGCGGCGGGCGCGGCCCCCGGCAGGACACCGGGCAGCGCGCCCGGCTGCTGGAGGCGCACAAGGCCGCCGCCGAGTTCTACGCCGAGCACCTGGCCTCGCCCGAGGGCGCGATCGGCCGCACCTTCCTGTCCGAGCGCGGCTTCGAGACCGCCGACGCCGCGACCTTCGGCGTCGGGTTCGCGCCGCGCGAGTGGGAGGGGCTCGTCCGGCACCTGCGCGGACGCGGGTTCACCGACCGCGACATCGTCGCCGGCGGGCTGGCCAAGGAGGGCCGGCGCGGCCCCATGGACCGCTTCCGCGGCCGGCTGATGTGGCCGATCCGCGACCTGTCCGGCGACGTGATCGGGTTCGGCGCGCGCCGCCTCTACGAGGACGACGACGGCCCGAAGTACCTGAACACCCCCGAGTCGCCGCTGTTCCACAAGAGCTCGGTGCTGTACGGGGCCGACCTGGCGAAGAAGGAGATCGCGCGGCGGCGGCAGGCCGTGGTGGTCGAGGGCTACACCGACGTGATGGCCTGCCACCTGTCCGGCGTGCAGACGGCGATCGCGACGTGCGGGACGGCGTTCGGCGACGACCACATCAAGATCCTGCGCCGGCTGCTGATGGACCAGGACGAGTTCCGCGGCGAGGTCATCTTCACCTTCGACGGCGACTCGGCCGGGCAGAAGGCGGCGCTGCGCGCGTTCGCCGACGAGCAGAAGTTCGTCACGCAGACCTTCGTCGCCGTCCAGCCGGACGGCCTCGACCCGTGCGACCTGCGGATCCGGCACGGCGACGCGTCGGTCCGCGACCTGGTCGCCTCGCGGCTGCCGCTGTTCGAGTTCGCGGTGCGCAGCGCGATCGAGCGGCACGACCTCGACACGGTGGAGGGGCGCCTCGCCGCGCTGGACGCGGCGGCGCCCGTCGTCGCGGCCATCAAGGACCGCTCGCTGCGGCAGATGTACGCGGTCAGCCTCGACCGCTGGCTCGGGCTGATGGACGAGCAGTTCGTGCTGCGGCGCGTCCGCGAGCTCTCGAACCGGCGCCACGCCCGCGCGCAGAACGGCCGCGGGAACGGCAACGGCCGCACCGGCGGCGCCCCGAACGGCAACGGGAACGGCGGCAACGCCTCGAACGGCGGCCGCGGGAACGGGAACGGCGCGGTGCCGCAGCGGCCGGCCTACGACCCGAACGACCCGGAGGTCCAGCGCGAGCGCGAGCTGCTGAAGCTGGCGGTGCAGCGGCCGGCGGTGCTCGGGCCGGTGTTCGACGAGGTCCCGGCGGGTGCGTTCATCGCGCCGCCGCACGCCGCGGTGCGGGCGGTGATCGCCGAGGCGGGCGGCGTGACGGCGGCGGGCAACGCCTCGCAGTGGGCGCTGCTCCTGCTGGAGAGGGCGCCGAACGACCAGGTCAAGGACCTGATCACCATGCTCGGAGTCGAGCCGGTACGGTCCGCACAGGAATCGGACGACCGCTATGCCGTGGAACTGCTGGCCCGAATACAGGAACGCCAGCTCACCCGCATGATCGCCGATGCGAAATCTAAACTCCAGCGGCTGAATCCGGTCGAGGACCCCGAGCAGTACAACCGGCTCTTCGGCGATCTTGTCGCGCTTGAGCAGCAGAGACGGGTGATGCGGGAGCGAGGGCTTGGATCCCAGTAGCCGGAATTACCGCGAAATGGGTCCTGTGATCTAGGCCGCATCTGACGCAGACTGTCCCCGTGGGCCCTTCGGTGCTGCCAAGCGAGGCGCCATCGGTTGATCAGGTGGCGGACCTCGTCGCACGCGGTAGAGAGCGCGGCGGTGTGACCGTCGAAGACGTCGCTGCCGCGCTCGATCGCTCGGACTTGCCGGACGACTCCCTGGAGCGGGTCGTCCGGATGCTCGCAGAGCAGGGGGTAGAGGTCCTCGAATCTCAGCAGGAGACCGAGGACGTCGTGCGAGCGGATGAGGGAGACCTCGGCAAGCGGGCGCCGACGAGCGACCTGGTCCGGATCTATCTGAGAGAGATCGGTCGCGTACCGCTTCTCACGGCAGAAGATGAAGTAGAACTGGCGAAATCGATCGAGGCGGGGCTGTTCGCGGAGGAGAAGATGGCGCACACGGCCGTCCTCTCCCACGTCGAGCGGATCGACCTCGAACTGCTCTCCCGCGACGGTGTCCGGGCGAAGCAACGGCTGATCGAGGCCAACCTGCGGCTGGTGGTCTCGATCGCGAAACGGTACGTGGGCCGGGGAATGCTGTTCCTCGACCTCATCCAGGAGGGAAATCTCGGGCTCATCCGTGCGGTCGAGAAGTTCGACTACACGAAGGGCTTCAAGTTCTCCACCTACGCCACCTGGTGGATCCGGCAGGCGATCACCCGCGCGATCGCCGACCAGGCCAGGACCATCCGGATCCCGGTGCACATGGTGGAGACGATCAACAAACTGGTCCGCGTGCAGCGGCAGATGCACCAGGACCTCGGCCGCGAACCCACCCCCGAGGAGATCGGCCTGGAGATGGGGCTGCCGCCCGTCCGGGTCGTGGAGATCCAGCGGATCGCGCAGGAGCCGGTCTCGCTGCAGTCGCCGATCGGTGAGGAGGACTCCGACCTCGGCGACTTCATCGAGGACGCGGACGCGGTGGTGCCGATCGAGGCCGCCGCGTTCATCCTGCTGCAGGACCAGCTCGAGGACATCCTCGGCACCCTGTCGGACCGGGAGCAGCGCATCATCCAGCTGCGCTTCGGCCTGGCCGACGGGCATCCGCGCACGCTGGAGGAGGTCGGCCGGGAGTTCGGCGTGACCAGGGAGCGGATCCGGCAGATCGAGTCCAAGACCCTGGCCAAGCTGCGGCACCCGTCCCGCGCGCAGATGCTGCGGGAGTACCTCGAGTAGTCCGTACGGCTCCGACGGGAGCGACCGTCCGGGCCGGGCCGGACGGGAAAGAGCGACAGGGGGCGACCGCCCTCCGGGCCCGAGCGGCCCGGAGGGCGGTCGCTCGCCGCCGGAGGGCGGGCCGCCCGGCGGCGCCGCGCCGGTTCCGTGGATCCGGTGCATGACGTCGCATTTCGGGCGGACGGTGGATTACCGTAATGGCCATGCTGATCGTGACGACTGATGGCGTTGCCGGGTACGAGGTCCGCAGCGTGCTCGGCGAGGTCCTGGGGACGGCCGTCCAGACCGATCAGGCCGGGGCGCACCAGCCCGGGCACGCGGGAAGCAGCGCGACGTTCCGGGTGACCGGCGACCGGCCGGCCCTCGGGCTCGCCGGCGCGCGCCGCGAGGCCGTGGACCGGCTCGGCGAGGAGGCGCGCCGCAAGGGCGCGAACACGGTGGTCGGGATGCGGTTCGACACCGCCGCGCTGCCCGGCGGGGGACACGAGGTGTGCGCGTACGGGACGGCCGTGTGGGCCGAGCCGGCGGCGCAGGCGCCGCACCCTCAGGCGTCCCAGCACCTGCAGCACTCCCAGCAGGGGCATCTGCCGCCGTACGGCGACCCGCAGTCGAGCCCGCCGATGGCCGCGCGGAACCTGACG
The DNA here is from genome assembly GCF_039529375.1 of Actinomadura napierensis. Taxonomy (NCBI): domain Bacteria; kingdom Bacillati; phylum Actinomycetota; class Actinomycetes; order Streptosporangiales; family Thermomonosporaceae; genus Actinomadura; species Actinomadura napierensis. The sequence continues at coordinate 29,161 of NZ_BAAAMR010000088.1, read as the reverse complement.
ATGGGCATCAACGACCGTCCGCGCTGACCGTCCGGGAAGGGGCCCGGGACGGGTCCGGGGCCGGATGATCTTCCGGGCGGGTGGGATCCCTCTCACTGTCACCGGGGCGACTTGACGTGGTGAGGTTAGCATTGGCTAATTTAGGTGAGCCTAACCATTGCACCCTGGAGTCCCCCCATGCGTCCTGCCTCCGTCCTCGCCCTCAGCGGCGTGGCCGCCGTGTCGATGTCCCTGCTCTCGGCGTGCGGCGGTGACGGGAAGGCGGACGCCGCGGGTGCCATCCCCGTGACGGCGTCCAAGGACAAGTGCGAGGTCGCCAAGACCGACCTGCCCGCCGGCAAGAACTCCTTCAAGGTGACCAACAAGGGCTCGGAGGTCAACGAGTTCGAGGTGCTCAAGCCGGACGGCAGCATCCTCGCCGAGAAGGAGAACATCGGCCCCGGCACCAGCGTGAACTTCGTGGTGAACCTGCCGGAGGGCAAGTTCAAGCTGCTCTGCAGCGCCGGGCAGACCGGCAAGGGCCCCTCCCAGGAGGTCACGGTCACCGGCCGGGGCGGCGGCGCCGACCCGCGGCTGACCAAGGCCGCCACCGACTACAAGGCCTACGTCACCGCCCAGCTCGACGACACCATCGCCCAGACCAAGCCGTTCGTGGCGGCGGTGAAGGCCGGCGACGTCGCGAAGGCCAAGAAGCTGTACGCGCCGTCCCGCGTCGGCTGGGAGTCGATCGAGCCCGTCGCGGAGAAGTTCAGCGACATCGACGGCAAGGTCGACACCCGCGAGGCCGACCTCAAGCCGGGCGAGAAGAAGGACTGGTCCGGCTGGCACCTGCTGGAGAAGGCCCTCTGGAAGGACGGGTCGGTGAAGGGCAAGGAGAAGTACGGCGACCAGCTCCTGGCCGACCTGGAGACGCTGAAGGGGCGGCTGCCGAGCCTCACCCTCGACCCCGTCAACGACCTGGCCGCGGGCGCCAAGGGCCTGCTGGACGAGGTCGCCACCGGCAAGGTCACCGGCGAGGAGGAGCCCTTCAGCCACACCGACCTCGTCGACTTCAAGGCCAACGTGGACGGCGCGAAGAAGGCCTACGACCTGCTCAAGCCGGTCGTCCAGGAGAAGGACCCGCAGCTGGCCAAGGACCTGGACGACAACTTCGCCGCCGTCTACGCGCTGCTCAAGAAGCACGAGGAGGGCGACGGCTACGTGTCGTACGACAAGGTCGGCAAGGACGACCGCAAGGAGCTCGCCGACGCGGTGAACGCGCTGGGCGAGCCGCTCTCCAAGCTCGCGGAGGTCGTAGCGAAATGACGCAGCCCGGTGCTTCGGACGCTCCGTCCCGCCGGGAGGGCGGGCGCGCCGGGATGTCCCGGCGGCGGATGCTCGGGTTCTCCGGCGCCAGCCTGCTGGTCGGCGCGGCCGCCGGGGCCGGCCTCGACCGGGTCGCCTCCGCCGACACGGGCGGGACGGAGGCGGGCGCCGAGGTCCCCTTCCACGGCGCGCACCAGGCCGGCATCGCCACCCCCGTCCAGGACCGGCTGCACTTCGCCGCGTTCGACGTCACCACCGACGACCGCGGCAAGCTCGTCCAGATGCTGAAGGACTGGACCGCGGCGGCGGCCGACATGACCACGGGGCGGGCGATCGGCGACGGCGCGATCCCGGAGGTCGCCGTGGCGCCGCCCGACGACACCGGCGAGGCGCTCGGGCTGCCCGCGTCCCGGCTGACGCTGACGATCGGGTTCGGCCCGTCGCTGTTCGAGAAGGACGGCAAGGACCGGTTCGGGATCAAGGCCAGGCGCCCGGCGGCACTGGTGGACCTGCCGCGCTTCTCCGGGGAGAACCTCGACCCGGCCCGCAGCGGCGGCGACATCTGCGTGCAGGCCTGCGCGGACGACCCGCAGGTCGCGGTGCACGCCATCCGCAACCTGGCGCGGATCGGGATGGGCGTCGTCGGCGTCCGCTGGTCGCAGCTCGGATTCGGCAAGACGTCCTCCACCACCCCGGACGCGCAGACGCCCCGCAACCTGTTCGGGTTCAAGGACGGCACGGACAACATCGGCACGACCGACACGGCGCTGCTCGACAAGCACGTGTGGGCGGGCCGGGGCGACGGCGCGGACTGGATGGCCGGCGGCTCCTACCTGGTGGCGCGCCGCATCCGCATGCACATCGAGATCTGGGACCGGACGTCCCTGCGCGAGCAGGAGGACGTCTTCGGCCGCAGCAAGTCCGAGGGCGCGCCGGTGGGGGAGAAGAAGGAGCGCGACAAGCCCGTCCTGGCGCGGATGAAGCCGGACGCGCACGTCCGCCTCGCCCACCCCGACTCCAACGGCGGCGCGCGGATCCTGCGGCGCGGCTACTCCTTCACCGACGGCTCGGACGGGCTGGGCCGGCTGGAGGCGGGCCTGTTCTTCATCGCCTTCCAGCGCGACCCGCGCACCGGCTTCATCAAGATCCAGGAGTCGCTGGCGTCCGACGCGATGAACGAGTACGTCCAGCACGTCGGATCGGGCATCTTCGCCTGCCCGCCCGGCGTGAAGGAAGGCGGCCACTGGGGCGAGACCCTGTTCGCCTAGGGGCGCCTCGCCTGGAGGTGGGCGTGGGCGGCTCTCAGGAGCCGCCTGCGGCGCGTTCGGAGCGGATGCGGGTCACCACGTCGCCCGCGGCCGTCTTGACGGACTCCAGTTCCTGCAGGTAGGCCCAGTAGTCGGGGTGCGCGCCGGTGAGCCGCTTCGGCGCGTGGTCCAGCCGCTCGACCAGCGCGTCCAGCGCCCGCGCGTGCTCCGGCGCGGCCCCGCCGGGCTGCGCCATCGCCAGGCGCTGCGCGTCCCGCACCGCGAAGCGGGCGCTCTCGGCCGGCCGGTCCGGGTCGGCGGCGACCGCCTCCAGCTCCGTCACCCGCCCGGTGACCTGCCCGGCGCGCCGGTCGGCCGCGTTCAGCTCGGTGCGCGCCGCGGTCAGCGCCTGCTGCGCCTGCTTCCACTCGGTGCGGCCGGCGAACGCCGCCGCCTCGTTCAGCCGCTCGCGCGCCCGCGTGACCCCCGCATCGATCGCCTCCGGAGCGCCGCGCAGATCCTGCCAGCAGGCCTGCGAGTAGGCGCGCAGCAGCACCCGCATCGCCTGCCGGACGGGCTCGACGCGGTTCGCGACGACGTCCACCCGGGTGCGCACCGAGGCGAGGGAGTTGCGCACCTTCTCCGCCATCCGCGGCAGCTCCGCCGCGGCCTCCTGCGCCTTCTCGGCGATCGCGCGGACCTCGTCGGCCTTGCGGATCGCCCCGTCCAGCCCGAGCCCGCCGAGCCCCTGCGAGCTCAGCAGCGCGAGGGCCTCCTTCGCGCGCGCCAGCTCGGCCTCGGGGTCGGAGGCGTCCATCCCGGCCTCGCGGGCGGCCCGCACGGCCGCGTCGGCGGCGGCGACGGCGTCGCGGGCGGCGGTGAGCCGCGGCGGGAGCTGGTCGAGGGCCGCCTCCAGCTTCGCCATCCGCGGCGCGAGCCGCTCGGCGAACCCGTTCAGGTTCCGGGTGGTCTGCTGGAGCCGCTCGGTGGCGGCCAGGAACGCCCTGCGCGCCGCGTCGTACTCGGCGGGTGACCGGTCCCGGTCATCGAGGTCGTGCGCGTCCAGCACCGCGATGTAGGCCACAGAGGCGGCGTCGGCGGCCTCCGCCAGCCCGGTGAACTCCCGCCGGACGGGCGCGGCGGCGCCCGCGTCCAGGTCCTCGAAGACGGTGACGCGGCCGTCCAGGAACTTCTGCGCCTGATCCATGTCGTAGAAGGCGGCCGCCGCCGCCTCCCGCGCCTGGATCGCCGCGTCGGCCGCCTGCCCGCCCCTGCCGCGCCGCCGCTGGTCGCCCGGTCCCCGCAACGCCGCCTCCCTTCGTCCTCATGCCCAGTCTCGCGCAGTCCGGACGTTCTCGTGCAATGCGACCGCCAATCAGGGAACGGATAGCATCGCTGCTGCGTCGATATAGCGAGGCGCCTGGCCGGCGTCCGGTACGTCATGCGATCTTGGAGGAACGCCGTGGGTGTCAGTCTCAGCAAGGGCGGCAACGTCTCGCTCACCAAGCAGGCGCCGGGCCTGTCGGCCGTCACCGTCGGGCTTGGCTGGGACCTGCGCACCACCACCGGCACCGACTTCGACCTCGACGCCTCCGCGATGGTGCTGGACGCCTCCGGCAAGATCGTCAGCGACCAGCACTTCGTCTTCTTCAACAACCTGCGTACCCCGGACGGCGGCGTCGAGCACACCGGCGACAACACCACCGGCGCGGGCGAGGGCGACGACGAGCAGATCAACGTCACCTTCGGCGCCATGCCCGCGCAGGCCGAGCGGGTCGCGTTCGCGGTGTCGATCTACGACGCCGACAGCCGCGGGCAGAACTTCGGCCAGGTCCGCAACGCCTACATCCGGGTGCTCAACCAGGGCGACCGGTCCGAGATGGCCCGCTACGACCTGTCCGAGGACGCGTCCATGGAGACCGCGATGGTCTTCGGCGAGCTGTACCGCAGCGGGACGGACTGGAAGTTCCGGGCGGTCGGCCAGGGCTACGCCTCCGGCCTGGCCGGCATCGCGACGGACTTCGGCGTCAACCTCTAACGACTTCTTCCCCGGGAAGGGAGTGGCCCGATCATGGGAGTCTCACTCGCCAAGGGCGGCAACGTCTCGCTGACGAAGGCCGCCCCGAATCTGACCGCCGTCACCGTCGGGCTCGGCTGGGACGTCCGCGCCACCACCGGCGCCGACTTCGACCTGGACGCCTCCGCGCTGCTGCTCGCCGCCACCGGCAAGGTCATGTCCGACCAGCACTTCGTGTTCTTCAACAACCTGAAGAGCCCGGACGGATCCGTCGAGCACACCGGCGACAACCTGACCGGTGAGGGCGAGGGCGACGACGAGTCGATCAACGTCGACCTGACCGGCGTGCCGCAGGAGTGCGACCGCATCGTGTTCCCGGTGTCGATCTACGACGCCGACAACCGGCAGCAGAACTTCGGGCAGGTCCGCAACGCCTTCATCCGGATCGTCAACCGGGCCGACGGCAGCGAGCTGGCCCGCTTCGACCTGACCGAGGACGCCTCCACCGAGACCGCGATGGTCTTCGGCGAGCTGTACCGGCACGGCGCCGAGTGGAAGTTCCGCGCGGTCGGACAGGGGTACGCCTCGGGTCTGGCCGGAATCGCGATGGACTTCGGCGTCAACGTCGGCTGAGGCCGGCGACCCCGCCCGCCGGCCGGCTCCGTCCGGCCGACCTTTTCTCACAGAAATACGCGCATGATTCTTCGCACCTTCGGTTGGGCCTTCGGCATCACCGTCCTCGGCCTTCTGGTCGCCGCCCTGTACGACGGGGGGACCGGGCTGGCCCTGGTCGCCGTCCTCGCAGTGCTGGAAATCTCGCTGTCGTTCGACAACGCCGTGGTCAACGCCAAGGTGCTGGACCGGATGAGCCCGTTCTGGCAGAAGATCTTCCTCACCGTCGGCATCGCGATCGCGGTGTTCGGGATGCGGCTGGTCTTCCCGCTGCTCATCGTCGGCGTCACCGCCAAGCTGAACCCCTACGACGCGTTCGACCTGGCGCTGAACGACCCGGACCGCTACCACCACCTGATGAACGACGCGTACCCGATGATCGCGGCGTTCGGCGGCATGTTCCTTCTGATGCTGTTCCTGGACTTCGTGTTCGAGGAGCGGGCCGACAAGTGGCTGCCGTGGCTGGAGGCGCCGCTGCAGCGGATCGGCAAGCTCGACCAGCTGTCGGTGGTCGTCGCGGGCGGCGCGCTGGCCTTCACCGCCGGGCTGTTCGCCGACGACCCCGGCCAGGTGATGATCGCCGGCGTGCTGGGGATGGTCACCTACATCCTGGTCAACGGGCTGGGCGAGCTGTTCTCCGAGGCGACCGAGGAGGACGAGGACGAGGACGGCGGGGAGGACGCCGCCGAGGAGCGGGCCCCGGCCCGGTCCGGGCCGAGCTCGCTGGCGCTGGCCACCGGCAAGGCCGGGTTCTTCCTGTTCCTCTACTTGGAGGTGCTGGACGCCTCGTTCAGCTTCGACGGCGTCATCGGCGCGTTCGCGATCAGCACCGACCCGATCATCATCGCGCTGGGCCTCGGCATCGGCGCCATGTACATCCGGTCGCTGACGGTGTTCCTCGTCCGCAAGGGCACCCTGCACGAGTACATCTACCTCGAGCACGGCGCCCACTGGGCGATCGGCGCGCTGTCGGTCTGCATGCTGGTCAGCATCGGCCGGCACGTCCCCGAGTGGCTCACCGGCGGGATCGGCGCGGGCCTGATCATCGCCGCGTTCATCAGCTCCGTCGTGCGGAACCGGACCGAGGGCGGTGCCGCCGCCGGGGCGGGCGAGGACAAGCCACTGCACTCCAGCAAGCTCTAGGACCCGCGCACCGTCCGCCAGGATCCGCGCGCACCGTCCGCACCCCGCGACGATTGAGCGTCATCACCGAAGGAGACGACGATGTCGATTTCGCTGCAGAAGGGGCAGAAGGTCTCGCTGGCCAAGCCCGGCGGCGGCACCCTCACCCGGGTCAGGATGGGCCTCGGCTGGGACGCCGTCGCCAAGAAGGGCCTGTTCGGCAAGGGCAAGGCGCAGTCCATCGACCTGGACGCGTCCTGCCTGCTGTTCGACGGCAGCGGCAACCTCGCCGACTCGGTGTGGTTCCGCCAGCTGCGCAGCAAGGACGGCTCGGTCCAGCACACCGGCGACAACCTGACCGGCGCGGGGGAGGGCGACGACGAGGTCATCAACGTCGACCTGCAGGGCGTCCCGGCCAACGTCGTCCAGCTGGTGTTCACGGTGAACTCCTTCACCGGGCAGGACTTCTCGCAGATCGAGAACGCGTTCTGCCGGCTGGTGGACGAGACGACCGGCCAGGAGATCGCCCGCTACGACCTGAGCGGCTCGGGCCAGCACAACGCGCAGATCATGGCGAAGGTGTCGCGGGACGGCGAGGGCTGGTCGATGACCGCGATCGGCGCGACGGCCACCGGCCGCACCTTCCAGCACCTGCTGCCGGCGGTGTCCGCCCATCTGTGATCCGACGTTTCATTTGTGACCGGGAACATGCGGCATTTCGACCATATTGACACCGCGTACCGCAAGCACCTGTTCCACCGCCATCCCCGCCCCTTCGGCCGGCATGACGATCCGGACGTGCTCGCGGTGGCGCTCGGCGCGACCCTGTACTGCCCCGCCACCCGCCCGGCGCTCGCCCGCGACATCGAGAAGGCGGCGCGGCGCGGCGTCACGAGCATGGTCGTGTGCCTGGAGGACGCGATCGCCGACGACGAGGTCCCCGAGGGGGAGGCCAACCTGGTCGCCCAGCTGCGGGACCTGCACGCCCGGGGCGCCGGCGGGCCGGACGCCGGCGACCGGCCCGGGGACCGCTCGATCGGGGGCGTGCCGCTGCTGTTCGTGCGGGTCCGCGAGCCCCGCCAGATCGGCGCCATCGCCGCCCGGCTGGGGCCCGCCGCCGGGCTGGTCAGCGGGTTCGTGCTGCCGAAGTTCACCGCGCCGGCCGGTGGAGCGTTCCTCGACGCGATCGAGGACGCCGCCGCCCGCACCGGGCTGCGGCTGCTGGCGATGCCGGTGATCGAGAGCCCGGACGCGGTGCACAGCGAGACCCGCACCGAGATGCTGCACGACGTGGCGCGGCTGCTGGCCAAGCACCGCGAGCGGATCCTCGCGGTGCGGATCGGCGCGACCGACATGTCGGCGGCCTACGGGCTGCGCCGCCCGCCCGACCTGACGATCTACGACATCCGGCCGGTCGCCGCGGCGATCACCGACATCGTCAACGTGCTCGGCCGCGCGGACGGCAGCGGCTTCGTGCTGACCGGCCCGGTCTGGGAGTACTTCTCGGCGGGCGAGCGGATGTTCAAGCCGCAGCTGCGCCAGTCGCCGTTCGAGGCGCAGCGGGCCGCGCCGCTGCGGCAGCGGCTCATCACCTCCGACCTGGACGGGCTGATCCGCGAGGTCCATCTGGACAAGGCGAACGGGCTGACCGGCAAGACCGTCATCCACCCGACGCACGTCGCGGCCGTCCACGCCCTGTCGGTCGTGACGCACGAGGAGTACTGCGACGCCGCCGACATCCTCGGGTTCACCGGGGGCGGCGCCATGGCCAGCTCGTACGCGAACAAGATGAACGAGGCGAAACCGCACCGCGCCTGGGCGGAACGGCTGATGCTGCGCGCGCGCGTGTTCGGGGTGGCGGCGCGGGACGTCACGTTCGTCGAGCTCCTGGAAGCCGCGGGCAGCCGATGACGGCTGTGTGGCCGGGCGAGTGGGTGGCGTCGCGGCTCGGCGTGCGGCTGGCGGACGGCGCCCGTCCTGCCGGTGCCGGGCTGGCCTCGCTGGTGGGGCTCGCGGTCCGGCGCAACCCCCGGCGTGCTCATCTGCTGGTGTCGGCCGTGCTCGGTAAGCACGTCCCCACCGACCCTCGCCTCGTCTACGGGTCGGGGTTGCTGCTGGGGGAGCTCGTGCGCGCGCGCCTGCGGGACGAGGCGGCGTCCGTTCCGTCCGGTTCGCTTGCGGACGCACTGGCGGGCGTTCCCGGTGCCTCTGCGGCCCTGCGCGACGCTATGCGAGAGCCGCACCCGCCTGTGAACGCCATAGTCCTCGGCTATGCCGAGACCGCTACCGCACTAGGGCATTCGGTGGCGGACGCGTTGGGCGGCGCCTACTACCTGCATTCCACCCGCCGCCCGGTGCCGGGCTTCGTCGCCTACGGCGGGTTCGAGGAGGAGCACAGCCACGCTACGAGCCATCTGCTGCTGCCGTCGGATCCTGCGGCGCTCGACCGGGACGTGCCGGTCGTGCTCGTGGACGATGAGCTCTCGACAGGGCAGACGGTCCTCAACACCATTTTCGCCCTACACGAGATCCGCCCCCGGAAGCATTACGTCCTGGCGGCACTGATCGATCTGCGCAACGAGGAGGACCGCGCACGCGTGGACGAGCTGGCCGTGCGGCTGGGAGCGCGTATCGACGCCGTGTCGCTCGCCGGAGGACGTGTAGAGCTGCCCGATGACGTCCTGGAGATGGGGGAGCGGATCGTCTCCGAGCTGTCGGCGGACGTTGCGCCGCCGCGAGAGCACGGTGCCTTCCCTATCGCGCGCATTTCGCCGGGATGGCCGCACGGCGTGCCGGACGGCGGCCGTCACGGGTTCCTGCCCGAGCATCGCGTCGCCCTGGAGAAGGACCTGCCGCGCATGGCCGACGCGATGGCAACGGAACTCGGGGCCGGTGCGTCCCGGGTCCTCATGCTCGGGTTCGAGGAACTGATGTACGCGCCATTGCGGCTGGGGGAGGCGCTCGCTGACGCCCTGCCGGGTGTGGACGTCCGCTACTCCACCACCACCCGGTCGCCGGTCTTGGCGGTAGACGACCCCGGATACGCCATCCGCACCAGGATCGCCTTCCCCTCCCACGACCACCCGGCGGACGGGCCGGGGGAGCGGTACGCCTATAACGTGGCGCCCGCTTCTGATGGGCCGGCGTTCGACCGGATCGTTTTCGTCGTGGACGACGTGGGCGACACCCAGGCGCTCACCGACGGGCTGCTGGCGCGCCTGCGTTCGCTGGCGCCCGTCCTGGTCGTGACGGTCCCGTCCTATAGGGGAGACCAGTGAGGCCGCTGTACGGGCCCGATTTCGGCAGCTACCCGGCGGAGGACGTCACGTGGCTGCTGAAGGATCTGTCGGACGTCCGGCTAGAGGCGCCCGCGGAGGAACGTGAGGCCGCGGTGCAGACGGGCCGCGCCCACTACGCCGAATCACTGCCCATCGAGTACCAGCCGGGCCCGGAGTACCGGCGCCTGTTCCACGAGGCACTGGAGGCGTCCGCCGAACGGCTCGCGTATGCGACCGGTCTCGTCACCGAGCAGATCCTCGCCGAACGCGGCCCGGACGTCGTGCTGGTCTCGCTCGCGCGCGCGGGCACGCCGGTCGGGATCCTGGTGCGGCGCTGGGCCCGGTACGCGCACGGCCTCGACCTGCCGCACTACGCAATCAGCATCGTCCGGGATCGCGGCATCGACACCGTCGCACTGCGGTACCTGGCCGGACGGCACGACCCGTCCGCCGTCATGTTCCTGGACGGCTGGACGGGCAAGGGCGCCATCACCCGCGAGCTGACCGCCGCGCTCGCGGGGACCGCGTTCCGCGATGACCTGGCCGTCCTCGCCGACCCCGGCCGCTGCGCGCCGCTGTACGGCACCCGCGACGACTTCCTGATCCCGTCCGCGTGCCTGAACTCGACCGTGTCCGGGCTGGTCAGCCGGACGGTCCTGAACGACCGGCTGATCGGCCCGGACGACTTCCACGGCGCGAAGTTCTACGCCGACCTGGCCGCCGACGATGTGTCCGCGCTGTTCCTCGACACCGTCTGCGCGCGGTTCGCGGACGTGGCCGAGCGCGTCGCCAAGGACGCGCCGGGCCTGGCGGCGTCCGACCGCGCGCCCGACTGGTCGGGGTGGGAGGCGGTCCGCGACGTCGCCGGGGAACACGGCATCGACGATCTCAACCTGGTCAAACCGGGCATCGGTGAGACGACCCGGGTGCTGCTGCGCCGCGTCCCATGGAAGGTCCTCGCGCGCAGCGACGCGGGCCCCGAACTTCGGCATATCAGACACCTGGCGGAGGAGCGCGGCGTGCCCGTCGTGGACGTCGAACCTGACCGCTTCCCCTATGCGTGCATGGGGCTCATCCATCCGCGGTTCGGCAAGGGAGCGGCCCAGTGAGCGTGCTGGTGTGCTCCGACCTGGACCGCACGCTCATCTACTCGCAGGCGGCCTTCTCCCTGCACGGCCCCGACGAGACCATGCCGCGCCTCGTCTGCGTCGAGTTCTACCAGGGCGCGCCGCTCTCCTACATGACGGAGACGGCCGCGCAGGCCCTTGAAGCTCTGGCCGCGTCGACCGTGTTCGTCCCCACGACGACGCGGACGCCGGAGCAGTACAGGCGCATCCACCTGCTGGAGAAGACGCCCGCATACGCGATCTGCGCGAACGGCGGGCATCTCCTCGTCGACGGCGAGGACGACCCGGCCTGGTTGTCCGCCGTCCGCGCCCGCATCGCGGACGGATGCGCGCCGCTCGACGAGATCCGCGACCACCTCACCGCGGTCGGCGGCGAGTTCGTGCTCAAGCGGCGCACCGCCTCCGACCTGTTCGCCTACACGGTCGTCGATCGCGCCGCGCTCCCGCCCGCCTGGGTCACCGACCTCACCGGCTGGTGCGCCGAACGCGGCTGGCGGACCTCCCTGCAGGGCCGCAAGGTCTACTGCCTGCCCGCCTGCCTGACCAAGGCCGCCGCCGCGGCCGAGGTCGCCCGCCGCACCGGCGCCGCCACGATGCTCGCCGCCGGCGACTCGCTGCTCGACGTCGAACTGCTCGAAGCCGCCCACCGGTCGATCCGCCCCGCGCACGGCGAACTCCACGACGCCGGTTGGACGTCCCCGTCCACCGCCGTCACCGCGTCCCGCGGCATCGCCGCCGGCCAGGAGGTCACGGACTGGCTGCTGCACGCGGCGGAAAATCACCGCTGACCGCCCGCCCCCGTCGACAACCGACGCCGCGCAGGGGGTCGCCGGGGCCGCGATCGCGGGTCACAATCACACTAGACCCCGGCCCGGGAGGAGGTACCCCTGAGCGCATGAGCTCCCGTCTCACCGGCGACGAGACCGCCCTGTGGAAGGCCGCGGCCCGCGTGCTGGACGCGAACTGGACCGGGACCGCGACCGCCGCGTCCCCCGGCCTCTACCCGCACCAGTGGAGCTGGGACTCCGCCTTCATCAGCCTCGGCCTGGCCCGGCACCGCCCCGCCCGCGCCGAGGCCGAACTGCTCTCGCTCTTCCGCGGCCAGTGGGCCGACGGCATGCTCCCGCACATCGTGTTCAACACCTCCCTCGCCCGGCACGCGTTCTTCCCCGGCCCCGACCTGTGGTGCAGCGCGCAGCAGCCCGCCGCGCCGCGCGGCGTCCACACCTCCGGCCTCACCCAGCCGCCCGTCCACGCGCTCGTCGCCCTCCGCCTGCACGAATGCGCGCACGACGGGGAGAGCAGCCGCGCCTTCCTCGCCCGCCTCTACCCGATGCTCGCCGCCCAGCACCGCTACCTCGCCACCGCCCGCGACATCGGCGCCGCCGGCCTCGCCGCGATCTGCCACCCCTGGGAGTCCGGCCTGGACAACAGCCCCGCCTGGGACCGCCCCCTCGCCGCCCTCCAACTCCTGCCCACCGCCTACGCGCCCGGTCACCGCGCCCGCACCCTGCCCACCGGCGAGGACTACGACCGCTACGTCCGGCTCGTCGCCCTCCTGCGGGAGGCCGGCTACGACCCCGCCTACCTGCGCGAATCGCACCCGTTCGCGGTCGAGGACCCGCTGTTCAACGCCACCTACCTCGCCTCCACACACGCCCTCGCCGAGGTCGCCCGGATCGTCGGCGCCGACCCCGCCCCGCACGTGGAGGCCGCGCAGCGCGTCCACACCGCCATGCTCGACCGCCTCTGGGACGCCGACACCGGCTGCTTCCGCGCCCGGGACCTGCGCGACGACCGGCTCCTGCCCGTCATCACCGCCGGGTCCTTCGGCCCGCTCCTCGACCCCGAACTGCCCGCCGCGCACGTCCGCAACCTCGTCGACCTGCTCCTGTCGGCCCGGTTCGCCGGCGCCGCCGGCTACCCCGTCCCCACCTGCGACATCCAGGCCCCCGCCTTCGACCGCGGCGGCTACTGGCGCGGCCCCACCTGGATCAGCACCAACTGGCTCATCTGGTACGGCGCCCTCGCGCACGGCCTGCCCGTCGTCGCCGACCTGCTCTACGGCTCCACGATGCGGCTCGTCCGCCAGTCCGGGTTCCGCGAGTTCTTCGACCCCTTCGACGGCACCGGGCGCGGCAGCCACGACTACTCCTGGTCCGCCGCCCTCGTGCTGGACCTGCTCGCGGCCCGCCGCGCCCCGCAGGCCGCCTGATCGCCTACCGTTGGGGCATGCGCCTACTCCGGGGCCACCTGCCCTCCGCGGTCCGCGACGCGCTCACCACCGAACGCGGCGAACGCGTCCTCGCGTCCGCTCCCACCCGCGGCGGCTCCCACGTGGTCGCCACCACCACCGCCCTGCACGTCCCGGCCCCGTCCGGCGGCTTCACCCGCGTCCCGTGGGAGCGCGTCGACCAGGCCACCTGGAAGGACGGCTGGCTGCACGTGACCGAGACGTCCGGCGGCGCCGAGCACCACGTCCGCCTCACCGACCCCGGCTCGGTCCCCGAGACCGTCCGGGAACGCGTCACCGCCACGATCGCCGTCACCCACCACGCCAGGCTCCCCGGCGGGGGGAAGGTGCGCATCGCCGGCCGGCGCCCCGCCACCGGCGGCGACGTGCGCTGGACCTTCGTCTTCGACGCGGGCCTCGACCCCGCCGACCCGGGCCTGCGCGCCCAGGCCGAACAGGTCCTCGAGGACCTGCGCCGCCAGACGGGCCTCTAGCCCGGGTACACCTTCGGTTCGGCGTCGGCGTCGGCGTCGGCCTTGTGGCGGCCGGGCATCTGCTGCGGCACCTTCTCCTTCGCGGTGGAGGCCAGCTCGCCGCCCTTGGCGCGCAGCTTGCCCGCGGCCTCCTGCACGTTCGGGTTCTCCGACACCTGCTGCGACAGGCGCTTGATCTGCTCGTAGCGCTCCCGTCCGGCCTTCGTCCCGAAGACGTAACCGATCGCTGCGCCTGCCATGAACATCATTCGCGACTTCATGTCCAACTCCCTGTGGGGGCCGATCGTCCAACCTCCATACCCGCGAACACCGCCGCCATCCCTCACGCGTGCGCGAACAGCCCCGCACATGCGCTAACCTAGACGCGCTGGCAGGGGCCCACGGCCCCGCCGCACGCACGATCCCGCGTAGCTCAATCGGCAGAGCAGCCGGCTGTTAACCGGCAGGTTATTGGTTCGAGTCCAATCGCGGGAGCTTCCCCCATGGGCACATAATCGCAGGTCAGGGCCCGGTTCGGATCAACGAGCCGGGCCCTGATGCGTTGTGCCTGACCTGCTGCCTGACTACCGATCGCTGATCATGCCCGGGAAGATGCGATCCATCTCCGTGGCGCCGTCCTCCAGGACGGGCCGAAGCTCGTGCCGGTAGACGGTCTCCGTCACGCGGGTGCTGCTGTGGCCCACCAGCCGGGCGATGTGCTCCGTCGGCATTCCGCTGTCCGACAGCAGCGAGACGAAGCTATGCCGCAACTCCCGCGGCGTCCAGGCGTCCAGGCGTCCGGGGTCAGGCTGGCGCGGGCCGCCACCCTCAAAGTGGCTACTTCCCGCGTGCGAGGCCCAGAGGCCGTGCCGTAGACCATCTGAACAGGTTGACTTGGGACTGGACCACTATGTTGTTGCTCGATCTCGGCCTGTGCGGGTTTGAGAAGACGTTGGAGTAGATCCCGCTTCCAGCATGAGCTCGAAAAGCCTAGTCGTTTTTAGGCGGGCTGCATTCTTGGCACCACTCAGTAACGGTATGGGGATCAATATTGTACTCTGGGTCGACTCTAACCTTGTTGCGTCGAAGGTTTGATCGGTAGTGCGTTCCCTGAAAGTCAATATGGTAGCCTGCGCGTAGGGCGCCAAATCCGATGTGGCTCCACAACTCCGTTATCTGGTGTCGGCTCTGACTGTATCGGCACTGCGATCCGCCCATCCAAAGCGAACCACTGGGAATGTTGTGGACATCTGCGAGGTGGTGCTCCATCGCGAAGATGTCAAGGCGCAGGGATAGGTCAAGTGATAGCCCTTGAGGCTTTGCTGACGCCCCATCGAGGAACCGAATTAACGCACTTGGCACCTGGACTCGATCGTCGGCCAGCCGGCATGAAATGTGCTTCACAAAGTAGCGGACGGCATCGTCTCGGTCGTCGCGCCAATTCTTGCCGTATACGTCGGATAGCTTAAATCGTTGACCGTCCGCAATCCGCCGAGCAGTTGTGGTGATATATTCACTCAACTTGTCGTATGCGTAGTCAAATGGCTGGCTACGCGTGTTGTTGCACCGTTGGCAGAGTGACTTGTCGAACTTCAGTCCGTTAGAATCGGGACCCCTGATCCGCTGATGGATAGGATTGTCTTCCTGCACGCGCAGCAAGGCGGCCTTCCCTGACCACGGTCCCTTCCCGAACTGACGAATGACATCTGACTTCTTGTACTTGTGTTCCCGTGAATCAGCGACCGCGCCGCACCACCAGCAAGCACCTTGGTAGTCGAATCTGGCATCCTCGGGAATCTGTGGCGGATCTTGATCATTTGGCACGGCTCATCCTTCGAGACGTCGTGTAGAATCCTTAGCGCGTTTAACGTATGTCTGCCCTCCATTATTCCCATTTGCCGGGTCACCTCCTCGTTTTCGAAGCAACCCATCGTGCGGTGTCCGGCGATACGCCTCGACAGTTGTTCCAGGCGTGCGTGCGTAAGCTGGCCGCCCACCTACCGCTGCTTGTACTCGCGGATGTACCGCACGAGGGCGGGGTTCAGCTTGAGCATCCCCTGGGCGCACAATCCCAGGTCAGGGCCCGGTTCGGATCAACGAGCCGGGCCCTGATGCGTTGTGCCTGACCTGCTGCCTGACTACCGATCGCTGATCATGCCCGGGAAGATGCGATCCATCTCCGTGGCGCCGTCCTCCAGGACGGGCCGAAGCTCGTGCCGGTAGACGGTCTCCGTCACGCGGGTGCTGCTGTGGCCCACCAGCCGGGCGATGTGCTCCGTCGGCATCCCGCTGTCCGAGAGCAGCGAGACGAAGCTATGCCGCAACTCCCGCGGCGTCCAGGCGTCCGGGGTCAGGCCGGCGCGGGCCGCCACCCTCCGGAAGCCTCGTAGGACGCTCATGGGGTCCCGCTCGCCCCCGTCCGCGGCGGGGAAGACGTAGCGGTCACGGGGGAGCGGGAAGGCGCCGCCAGCGTCCATATGGGCCCCGCCCCGCACGCTGTAGAGATCGTGCAGGGCGAGCACGCACCGAGACGGCAGTTTCAGGCTCCGTCTTGACCTCTCTGTCTTCGTGTCCCCGCCCCGCCGGACGGAGCGCCAGACGTAGACAGCGAACTCGCGACAATTCCAGCCAGCCTCATCGACGGGGAGCCATGCCTCGCGCTCCTCCTGATAGGCGACGACGTGAGACCAGCGCAGCGCCCTCAGCTCCTCCGTACGCGCGCCGATCAGCAGCGAGAGCACGATGTAGGCGTGCATGTCGGCCTCACCGCTTGCTTCGGCGGCTTCCAGCAGCGCCACGGCCTGGTTGAACGACAGCGATTTCGAGGGGCGCCCGCCCTTCCCGCGGGGGACCTCACAGAGCAGGACAACGTTCCTCTTGACCTTGTCGCGGGCTTGAGCCCGCGCGACGGCTCTTCTGAGGATCGAGTGCATCTCTCGGAGTGTCTTCGTGCTGTGGGTCTTCGCCTTCTGCGCCAGCCAACGGTCCACGTCGTCGGCCGACAGCTCGCGCAGCTTGCGGGCGCCGAGATCCGGAATCACGTGGTTCTGGGCGAGGCTCGTCCGGTTCTTCACCGTGTTCTCGTCCCGGTCGGGAAGACCGTATTCGAGCCAATTCTTCACCGCATCGGCCACGGTGTACCGGGTGTCTTCGCTCGGCAGCCCGTCCGCGTGGTCGCGCAGCTTCTCTTGGAGCTTCTTGAGTGCCCTGGTCTTGCTCTTGTCGCTGGCCGTTCGGACGATGCGCTTTCCGGCCGGCGTGTAGCCGACGGTGATTTCGGCGATCCATCGCTGACGCTTCTCACTCCAGCGGAGACCGCCATCGCCGCGCGGACGGCGCTTGGAATCTGCGCTCTCGGGCAATCCTTAACCTTTCTCTGGTTCGGGTCTTCTGGTTCGAGGGGCGGGGCTCCTTACGACGCCTCGCGCTCCAACAGCTCGATGTACTCGGCGATGGCCTTGCCGGGGATGAGGCGGGATCGGCCTTCCTTGACCGAGCGCAGGCGGCCGGAGCGGATGAGTTCGAAGATGGTGTTGCGTCCCAGGGACAGCAGGGTCATGGCGTCTTCGACCTTGAACAGGCGCATGTCGGGCGGCACGGTGAGCGGCTGTTCGGACATGATGGGGCGACCTCCGTTGGTGAGGTAGGCCCCGGCGGGTGTGCTTGGCGGTGTGTCCGCCGGGGCCGTCTGAGTGTGGGTGAACGAGGAACGGCCGCCCCCGGCAGGTGGGGGCGGCCGTTCGTGCTGTGCGGGAGGGGCTGAAACATCTCGGCATCTCGGCAACTCGGCAGTTGTGGCCGTGAGCTGAGGTGATGGGTGCCGAGATGGTGGCGGTCGGGCTCGGAGCATCTCGGCAGTCGGGGGGCTATCTCGGCAACCGGTGCCGAGTTGCCGAGATGGCCGTTGGCTGGGTTTGTGTATCTCGGCAAGAGTCTGTGCAGGTGAGCGGCGGGTTTGCCGAGTTGCCGAGATGCCGAGATGTTTCAGCGGGTTCCGGGACCGGTCACGCATGGGACTCTCCGTCGTGGTGCTCGACCCAGAACACGTTTCGGTTGCCGCGTTCGTGTTTGCCGGAGCGGATGACGTAGTCGCCGCGCCACCGGCCGGCCTGTCCGGTGAGCAGGCGGCCGAGGGACAGTGAGTTGGGCAGGCGGCCGGTGTGGGTGGTGATGAACTGCCCTTCCCACCTGTCGTGTTCGTCCAGCCCGATCCGGTCAGGTTCGCCGGAGTTGCGGAGTTCAGCGGCGGTCATGCGCTGCGAGCCGTGCAGGCTGTGCCAGCAGGCCAGGAACGCGTGCCAGCGGGTTTCGTCTTCGTCGATAGCGCGGACGTCGGCAGCGTTGGCCAGGAACCCCTCGATGCCGTGGTGGGCCAGGAACCCGCCGAGGGAGTGCGCCCATGGCGTGAATTGCCGCATGGAGAGGGTGTCGGCGCGCGGCGCGCCGTTGCCGGTCCAGTCCAGGACCAGCACCAGCAGGTGCCACAGCACGGTGAGCTGGTTGGCCGGGCTGGTGATCCATTGGTCCAGGTGCGGGATCCCGAAGCGGCTTTGGTCGCGTTGCTCGGGCCGGGGCATGTTGGGGTCCAGGTGCACCCGGACGGTGCGCGAAGCCATGTCCCCGCCGACTTGCAGGTTGTTGCCGGTGGCCATCCACAGCCGGTCGTTGACGGTGGCGATGTTGCGGGACGCGCCCAATTGCCGGTCAGACCACACCCCGGCGGTGACCAGCAGCGCGAGGGTGGCGGAGTCGATGACGGTGCCTTCGGCGAGGTTGTCCCACACCACCACGCCGACCTGTTCGGCCAGCACCGCGGTGATGGATTTGCGGAGTTCCTCTTCGGTGTAGGCCCAGGGGATGACGCGCTGGCCGTAGAGCATGCCGGGGCCGCCGGTCAGGATGGACTTGCCGGAGGCGGGCATGGTCGCGTCGATCAGCGCGAACGGTGTCAAGGACCGGGTGAAGTGCCGCAGGATCGGGGTGACCAGCAGCGCCACGTAATTGGCGCGGTCGGCGGGGCTGGCCCAGGGGAAGTCGCGCAGGAACCGGTTGAGCACGAAGTCCCGCGCCTTGTGGACCTGTTCGGCGGTGGGCCGGTCGGGGACCGGCGGCAGCGCGACCTTGGACGCCAGGTACAGGCCGGTGGCGGGGTCGTAGCCGGGGCGTTGCAGCAGGGTGCCGTCGCGGCGGAGCACCGGCGCGCCGATCACTCCGCGCAGCGGGGCCAGGCCGGGCCAGGTCTTGCCGGCCAGCACGGAGGCCAGGATGTCGCGGGGCGGAGTGACCTCCTCCTCATACAGTTCGACGTCGCCGTTCTTGCCGGTCTTGCGGGACCGGAGCCGGTAGACGTAGGCGTGTTCGGCCAGCAGCCCGGCCAGGGTGGCGGGGGTGACCGGGCTGGCGGTGACCGGCAGGGGTGAGTCTTCGTCGGCGGCCGGGGAGGTCTGCCCGCCCGACACCGTCTCCATGTGCACCAGCGACCCGGCCGACACGTAGGTGTCGGGCAGGGTGCCCTTGGCCAGTTCGGCTTTGAGGACGCGGATGGTTTCGGGGCCGGATCCGGCTTGCAGCCGGGGCAGGTCGGTCATGCGGGCACGCTCCTGGGGCGTTGGGTGCCGGCGCGGAACCCGGACCGGATGGTCCGGCGGGCGGGCATCTCGCCCAGCCCGGCGCGCACGGCGGCAGCGGTCAGCAGTTGCTCGGTGTCGTCGGGGTCCAGGGCGCCGCCGGCGACCAGTTGGCCGAGGGCGACGGCGGCGCCGTACAGGGTGGCGTTGCGGCGCCCGGAGGGGGCGGCGGCGATCGCGTCCAGGCTGGCCGTGACCGCCTTGTGCAGGTAGGCGCCGCGGTTGCCGGTGGCCAGCCGCACCGTCACCGGCCGTTGCGGCGGCAGCGGCGCCGGGCGGAGCCGTTCGGCCAGCCACCCAGGCAGCGGCGCCGGGGCGATGGTGTGGATCGGCTGATAGGTGCCGGTGCCGTCGGGCAGGTCCACGAAGGAGCCGGGGCCGACGACGTATCCGCCGTCGCCGCGGGTGTCGACCTTCCACCCGAGCCCGTTGCCGTGCTCGCCCCCGGTGTTGGTCAGCCGCACATCCGCCGGGGCGGTGAAGTACAGGTGGAACCCGCCGCGGCGGGTCCGGACTTGGAAGGTCTCCAGCGGCATCGGCTGCCCGGCTTCTTCGCAGACCATGGCGAAGACGTCGGCGCCGTCGTTGACGCCGGGCAGCGCCCACCGGTCCGGCGGGCGTTCGCCGGGCTTGGGCAGGTCCAGGTCGATCACCAGCAGTCGGGACGGTCCGCAGGCGATCCCAATGTTGTAGGGGCGGCGGGCCCAGATCCGCCGGATCGCGTCGGGGTCGGTGGTGGCCGTCCGCGTCCACCTCACCCCGTGGGGTGGTTCCTTGTCGCCCGGGGCCAGCGGGAAGACGTGCCAGCCCCGGGCAGCGCACGCCAGCACGTAGCGGAGCAGCGCGGCGGCGGTGGGCGGTGTCGGCGGGGTGGTCGTCATGGGGCGGGCTCCAGGTCTTGGCCGGTGATGGCTTCCACCAGGGCGGACATCAGGACTTCGGCGACGGGCGGGGTGACGGCGTTGCCGTACTGGCGGACCTTCTGCCGCTTGTTGCCCAGCACGATGTAGTCGGGTGTGAACGCCATCGCGGCGCCGATCTCGTGGGGTTCGAGCATGCGGAACAGCACGTCGTCCAGGTCGAGTTCGGCGGCCCCTTCGGCGAGGGCGTACCGGTCGCGTGTCGGCAGCGTCCCGATCGGCTCGCCGGTCGGGCGGGCGGCGCCGTTGCCGTAGTAGGGCACCAGCAGGTGTTCGGCGGTGAGGAGGGACTGGTGGCCGGCGGTGGTGAGCGTGCGCAGCGGCTCGGACGCGGGCGTGCACATCTGCGCGAGGTCACCGCGGGGGGTGTTGTTGCGCATCACCATCGCGGCCGTGGTCGCTGCGGGGGCCACCAGGCCGTGGTGGTTGCCGGACGCGGTGACCGTGGTGAGTGGGTCACCGATCGGGCGGGCGTTCTCCTTGTCGCCGCCGCCGCGCAGCGGGACCAGGAACGGCTCGGCGAGCGTCCCGGCGGGTGCCCTGGTGGGTGTCTGGGCCGTGAGCGCGATCCCGGTCTCGTTGCGGGCGGTCTGGGTGCGCAGGGGCAGTGAGGCGGGTGCGGCGGTCTTGCCGGGGCGGCCCTCCACCGGCACCATCAGTGGCACGGCGATGCCGTCGTTCTCGCGGGTCGTGCGGGCCGGCATCGGGTCGGCCACGGTCGTGGCCTGGGTGCGCCACGTCCCGCCCGCCGGGGCCAGGACGGGGGCCCAGTACCGGGTGATCCCGGCCTGGATGCGGGCCAGGGTCGCCGGGGCGAGGGGCTCGTCCCGGTCCCCGATCCGCCGTCCTTTGAGCGTCCAGTCGATCGCGTGGGCGGCGGGCAGCACGTCGGGTTCCACGACCTGGTTGCGGCAGGAGGTGGACGGGCAGCGGTACAGGTACTGCTGGCGGTAGCGGCCCATGAACGCACCGGGCTTCTTGAACACCTGCATGGCCGCAACGGTGTGGTCGCAGGCCGGGCAGTACGCGCGCGGGGACAGCCACTTGCGCAGGTCCGGGCGCCGCCCGAACGCCTTGTGCAGGTACAGCACGAACGCGCGGTCACGCGACTGGGGGGCGCGCGGGGTGCGGACCGGGCGGGCGTGCATGGAGTTGTAGGCGATCACGTAGACGTCGTAGGGACCGATGGCCTCGATCTCGCGGCGCCAGCGGGTGAACTGGTCCCACTTGGTGACCTGGACGACGTTCTCCACGATCCCGCCCAGCACTGGGCGGCCCTTGCCCGCCCAGTACCGCAGGTAGCGGGGCACCTCCTCCATCAGCGCGCGGGCGCGGGCCACGTTCTCCTCCGGCCCGTCGGGGCCGAACAGCACCTGTTGGTTGGTGCGGTCGAAGTCGCGTTTGACGCCGCGGGCGTCGGTCCAGGGCGGGCAGGCCGGCGACGCCCAGAAGATCGCGGCCCAGGGGAAGCGGGTGATGTCGGTCTCGACCACGTTGCCCTTGTAGTGCTCGACGTCGGGGAAGTTGGCGGCGTGCGAGGCGATCGCGGTGTCGTCGTGGTTGGCGACGAAGATCGGGCGGACCCCCGGCACGGCGGCGGCGCCCTGGGTGGAGCCACCGGCGCCGGAGAACTCGTCATACAGCGACAGCTCATCGCCGGGCGCCCAGCGGGTGAACAGGGCCATCAGGCACCTCCGGTCATCGAGGTGGGGTCGGGCATGCGGTCAGGGGTGCGCCGGTCAGCGGCCCGGAAGCCGGGGCTGTCCAGGCGGCGCAGGCGACGCGGGAACGGGATCACCTGGCGGGATCCGTCGAGGCGGCGCACGAGCACGTTGCGGGGCCCGCCACCGGGCGCCCAGCGGGCCAGGACCGTCACGACCTCGGGCGGGTCGTTGCGGCCCGACAGGCGGTCGCCGGGGTCGAGGTAGCGGCGCCCGATCATGCCGGTCACGCGGCCCCGTCCCGGTTCGCCGGGCGGGCGGGCAGGTGTGCGGGCATGGCGTTGTGGGTGCGGCCGTCCAGGACGCGGCCAGCGGCCTTCTTGCCGACGCGCCATACACCGGCCCAGGTCCTGGTGGCGGGAGCGTGGTCGGCGGGCACGGTCTGGCCGGTCTCGGCGCACACGTACAGGTCCGGGCTGCGGTGGGGGCTCGGGGTCTGCCAGGTGTAGGCGCCGTGCTGCTTGTGGAAGTAGGCCACCCCGGCGGCGGCGCACTGGTCACGCAAGTTGCGGAACCAGTGGGGGTGCGCGGGGCGGGCGCCGGGGCCGGACTCGCCGCCGCTGATGACCCAGTCCAGGCCGTGGAAGCGGTCGCAGCATCCGCCGGCGTGCACGTAGCTGGCGGTGAGCCCGTGGCCGCGCTGGCTGCCGCAGGTCCACACCGCCCGGGTCAGGTCGATCGGCCCCAGCAGCGGTTCGGCGGAGACGAACCGCACCGCGGCCGGGGTCT
Organism: Actinomadura napierensis; assembly: GCF_039529375.1. NCBI lineage: Bacteria > Bacillati > Actinomycetota > Actinomycetes > Streptosporangiales > Thermomonosporaceae > Actinomadura > Actinomadura napierensis. The sequence continues at coordinate 6,690 of NZ_BAAAMR010000088.1, read as the reverse complement.
CGATCAGGGCGGGGATGCGCCGTTCGGCCCATGGCTGGTTCTCGGCGGACACTCCCAGCCACACATTCGGCAGTGGCCACCGCCGGTACGGCGCAGCGACCGGGGCCAGGCCGTGGTCGGCGGCGGCCCGTTCGTACACCGCGGCGGTGAACCGGGAGTCGCGCAGCAGGGACCGCATCCGGGCGTGCCGCTTGGTGAGGACTTGGAAGGTGTGCCGGGGCGCGGCGAGCATGACGGCGAACACGCGGGCGATGTGCTCGGCCGGGACGCCGGGGTGGAACAGGTCGGACATGGAGTTGACGAACACCCGCCGCGGCGCCCGCCACCCCAGCGGCTGCCCGAGCCGCTCGGGCCGCAGCACCAGGTCGAATCCGCGCTCGAAGTGGTGGCCGGGCACGCCGCGCCAGCGTTCGGCGAATGTCTCGGCGTAGCAGTGATCGCAGCCGGGCGAGACCTTCGTGCAGCCGGTCACGGGGTTCCAGGTGGCGTCGGTCCACTCGATCGCGCTGCGGGCGCTCATGCGGCACCGCCGTCCTGCGGTCCCCGCCCGTCGTGCGGGTTGCGCTTGGAGGGCGGCCAGACTGGTGCCCAGTCCGTCAGGTCTTCGTTGTCGGGGGTGATGACGGTGCCGTCGGGGGTGAGGACGAATTCGTGGCCGTTGTGGCAGGTCCACAGGTCGCCTTGCCGGTCGGGGTCCAGGGCGGCCCAGCAGGTGCCTTCGGTGAGGCAGTACGGGCAGTCGGGGCCGTCGGCGATGGGCCAGCGGGTGATGGGGATGGCCCAGTCGGTGCGGCAGGGGTGGCAGTGCCAGACGTTGGCCTGGCCGCCGTCGAGGCGGTCGGCGGGGCCGATGAACACGACCTCGGTGGGGGTCTGGCAGGTGGGGCAGTCGGGTGGTTGCAGCACCGGCCACTGATCGGCGGGCGGGTAGGCGTGGGACATGACGGGCCGTCTCCCTTCCGGGGTGTGGGCAGAAGAAGGTCCCGGGACCGGCAGGGCGGTTCCCGGGGCGCGGTGGTGGTGGTCAGTGGTGGCGGTGGCGCGTCGTGGCGCGGGCGCCGGGGCGTAGTTGGCGGCGGGTGCCGCCGCAGCGGCGGCAGACGCGCATGGTTCCGGTGAAGAGTTGGCCGCGGTGCAGGCCGGTGCCGTTGCAGGCGCGGCAGGTGCGCAGCGGGTGCAGTTGCACTGAGATGACGTGCGCGACGGCCCAGATGAACGCGGCCAGCATCAGCAGCAGCCACAGCCCGCCCCCGCCGCCGTGGTGCTCGGCGGGCGGCTTGGTCGGGGTCGGTGACGGCGTCAGCACCAGGGCGGTGAGGGAGGTGGGCGGGCAAGAGGGCAGCATGATGTCTCCCGCTTGACGGGGGTCGGGATGAAGGAGGGGCGCGCGCCGACCCCCGCGGGATTCGGACGCGCGGGGGTCACTCAGCGTGCAGCGGGTGAACTGTCTCGCGGGAACTGTCCCAACTGTCCCGCGCTGGTGCGTGTTCGCGTCCACGCGCGCGCGTTGGGGCCGGTGGGACAGTTGGCTGGGACAGTTCGCGAGACAGTTCGTTGGACAGTTCGGCCCGAACGCCGGTCACTCGGCGTGATCGTCGGGGGCGTGGTCAGGCAGGTAGTAGCGGGCCGCCTTGCCGCGCCCGGCACGGGTGATGATCTCGTCCTTGCACAGGGATCCGAGGTATCGGGCGACGGTGGAGCGGGACGCGTCCAGGCGCGCCACGAGTTCGTCGCGGCGCGCGCCCTTGGCGCCGCGTTCGGCCAGCAGGCCGGTGACGGCCTGCACGATGGGTTCGGGCACGGCGGTGTTGTCGATGCTCTGCTGGGCGGCGTTCAGGTCGTCCAGCCGGGTGGGCTGTTCGGGCGGCGGGACGGTCTCGGCGATGAACTCGTCCAGCCGGTCCACCAGTCCCTTGGCGGCTTGGTCGACCGCGTCGGCGTCGGCGGGGTCGAACCCCCAGCCCGCATCGTGGCCGCCCTGCCGGTGGCCGGGGGCGGTGCCGGTTGCGGGGCGGGGCGGCGGCTTCGGCGGGGTCGTCCAGCCCGGGGCCGCCGGACGCTGCCCGTCCTGCTCACCGGCCGTGGCCGTGCTGGCGGCGGTGCTGGTGGCGGGGCTGGGGTGGCGTTCGGTGTAGCCGGGCAGGGTTTCGGCGATCGCTGGTTCCAGGCGCGCGTCGGCGGGCCCGTAGGCGGCGGCCAGCGCTTGGACGGTGTCGCGGTCGAACAGGGCGCGGGTGCGGCCGGCCTGCCAGCGGCCCCCGGACCTGGCCAGTAGGATCACGCCTTCGGCGCCGGATCCGTAGGTGGACATGTCGGGGTAGCCGAGGGTCTCCCAGTCGGGGATGGCCTTGGTCATCTCCTTGGTGTCGGACACCCGGCCCACGATCTTGGTGTGGGTGTTGGCGCTGCCTTCCTTGGTGCCGGTGTGCTGGACGACGTTGCGCTGTTTGGCGGTGACGGCGACCACGCCACCGGAGCGGCCCCGCCGGTGCACCTTGTCCAGCACGGGCTTGACCAGGTGGGCGATGGTGGAGTCCAGGCCGGTGGCGGTGTCCTGCTCATCGATGATCAGCAGGATCACCGGCGCGTCGGCGGTGGGGGTGTGGGTGCCGCCCTGGCAGGCGATCGCGCGTTCGTCCACGATCGCGTCGATCCAGCCCAGGATCTGCAGCGCCTTGTCCTCCTCGCCGACGCCGGCGGCCTCGTGCAGGTGCGCGCCCCACAGGCTGGGGATGACGCCCTTGCCCAGGTCGATCGCGATGGTCAGCACGTCGCGGCACTCGGCGGCCTGCTGGACGATGTTGGACAGGGTGTTGGTCTTGCCGCCGCCGTTGGTGGCCACGATCTCGGTGTGCCGGGCGCCGCCGGAGTCGAACAGCACCAGTTCCAGATCGTCGCCGGTTTCGGGGTCGGTTCCGAGTACGAACGGGCCGTCCAGGATCGACCGGCGCCCCTTCACCGGCGCCGCACCGGCCGCGGCGGCTTCGGTGACGGCGGGGTGCGGGACGGGCTGGGACCACAGGTCCACCAGCTGGATGGTGATCCAGGCGATCCGGGCGTTCTTGCGGTGTGTGGCGATGCGGACGGCGTCGGCGCCGATGCCGTAGCAGCGGGCGATCTGCTCTGCCAGGTCGCCGCGTTCCAGCCGGGACGCCGAGGGGCCTTCCACGCCGAGGTCGATTTTGAACTTGACGCCGGTGCGGGTGCGTTCGGTGCGCAGCAGCCGGGACCCTTCCAGCCCGGCGAGGCCCGCGATGGTCTCCCATTTGGCCTGTGCCTCGGCGAACCGGCGGCGTTCTTTGAGGACGTCGGACCAGGTGTAGGCCGACCAGCCCGCCGACGCGGTGAGGGTGTAGCCCAGCAGGGTGGGCAGGTTGGTGATGCCGGTGGCGGCGGCGGTGGCCAGCCACACCGGGATCCCGGCGGCGATCGCGGCGATCGCGCCGGAGTAGCGGGGCGATCCGTGGGTCTTGTAGGTCGCGACCCACGCGGCCAGCGCCGCCGGCGTCGCGAACGCTCCCAGCAGCAGCGAGTCGCCGGGGGCGTAGACGTGGGCGAGGTGACCGGCGGGGTAGAGGGCGGCCAGGCCGGTACCGAGTCCGCGGGTGTCGGGCGAGGCCATCACCCAGCGGCCATAGGCGCGGGCCAGCGGCCCGAGCACCGGGCGCCGCGGCGCCGCACGGCGGTCCATGAGCGCAGGCGCCAGGGCGGGCATCAGCGCGTCGAGCGCCTCGGCGTCGGAGTAGCCGCGGCGGCGGCCCCCGAAGCGGCGACCGGAGCGGGCACCGGCACGGCCACCGACGCGGCCGGTGGGGCGCTGTGGGCGGCCGAAGCCACCTCGTGCAGGTCGTTTCAGCATTCCAGAGGACTCCTTGTCCAGGTCGGACACGCAAAACGGCCGTGCCGCCACCCTCCAGGGACAGGGGTGGCGGCACGGCCGAACGCAGTGGCAGGCAGGTCAGGCGGCGCGGCGTCCGCGGCGGGGGCCGATGATCCGGATGCCGCGGGCGGCGATGGTGCGGGCGTCTTCGAAGTAGTCGGCGAAGTTGGCCGCCGCGCCGCGGGCGGCGTGTTCGGCGTCGGTGAGGTCGTCGGCCAGGTGCTGGAACTGCAGGGTGATCGCGGGGGGCATGCCCCGGCGGGTCAGCTCGCCGGTCCAGGCGTCGACCGCGTCGGCCAGGCCGCCCATCAGGGCGGCGATGGCCAGGCTGGTGGCGATGAACTCGCCGTCGGTGTCGGGGGCGTCGAACTCTACGACGAAGCGGCCGGGACGCCGGCCGCGGGGACGCGGAAGCATCCTCAGACTCTCCTCTTGTTGTGGTGCGGGAACGGGGGTGGCGGCGGGGCTATTCGGGGTCCTCGCCGGTGAACTCGATTCCGGCGGCGGCGATCTCGCGGGCCTCGGCGAACCAGTTCTCGAACAGCACGGTCGCCAGCGCGGTGCGGGCGGCGCCGTCCACCAGTCCTTCGTGGACCCGTTCCAGAGGCCCGGTGACGACCGGCGGCAGGCGCCGGGTCATCAGTTCGTCGTTCCAGTCCTCTACCGCGACCCCGATTCCGCGCAGCATCTGTTGCAGGTCGGCGCAGGCGGACAGGAACTCCTCATCGGTGTCGGGGGCGTCCAGGTCCAGCGGCACCGCGATGCGCATCCGGGACTGTGCCCGCGCCCGCCCCCGCGCCCGGCCTCGCCCGCTGCTCTGCCCACGGGGAGCGCCTCCGGTGGCGCGCCCGCGCATCGTGGTCCCGGTGGGGTGGCCGGGCGGCATCGGGATCGGGGAGCGCGGCGCCGCCGGGTGCGATCCCGGCGGCAGCGGCCGTGGTGCCCCGCCCCGCGGCAGCACCGGCTCGTCCGCAGTCCGCGTGCCGCCCGGACCGGCTCCAGCAGGGTTGCCGGAGCCGGTAGTGGTGGCGGTGTTGGCGGAGCGGTTGCGGCGGCGGAAGAACGTCACGGTGCGGTCCTGTTCTGTGCGTCGCTGCCAGCGGGACGCGGCGCGGGCGTGGGCCGACCGGGCGCGTCGGCGGACGCGCGGGGCCGTGCGGCGCACCGTCGAGCCGATCGCCCGGCCGCCCAGGTCGGCCACCGCGTCGCCGAGCATGGACTCCTCGGTGCGTGGGGCTCCGGCGGAGTTCCACGCCTTGACCAGCAGCGAATCGCGGCGGGCGCGCTGGCGGGGCTGGTTGCGGCCCCGTGACTGCCGGACGGCGTGCGCGCCGCCGACGAACGCGGCCGACCCCAGGAACATCAGCTCGATCATCGGCCGCCCTCCTCACCAGCACCGGACCCGGTCCCGGTCGGGGGCGGGGGCGCTGCGGTGCGGCGCGCTTCGATGATCGACACGGCCAGCATCAGCGCCAGCCACAGCGACCACTGACCGGCTGCGGTCCACCACAGCGGCCAGCCCAGCAGCACCTTGCCCACCCCGGGCAGGGCCAGCAGGCACGCCAGCGTGCCCAGGCTGGGCCGGTTGGCCCACAGCCGCCCCGCCAGCCGCCTTGGCAAACGTCGAGTCTCGCGGGGTGTCGGGTGGGGGCGGGCCCTGCCCGGCCCCGCCGAGGCGGGGGCGGGCAGGGTCTGCGAGGGGCGCGGACGGGCGCTCACCGGAAGGCCCCGTCCAGCATGCCCGACAGCGAGTTCAGGCCGCTCACCAGCCTGAGGCCGATCGGGGTGGAGGCGGCCAGCAGCCCCCACGAGCACAGCGCGAACAGCATCACGTAGGAGACCTGGCGGGCCCAGATCATGAAGACCAGCCCGCCGGTCAGCAGAGCCAACAGGATCATTCGGGTTCTCCCTTTCACAGGGGGCGATCGGGGATCGGTTCGGCGGTCCGTACCGCCGACCCCGCCCACACCCAGCCCGGCCCGGGCGGCGCACAGCCGCAGCCAGGGCGTGAGGGTGTGGGCGAGATCCGAGAGACGGACCATGCACGGGCCGGTCAGGGTGGACCGACCGGGGTCAGGTGCCGTGCGGGAGTTCGGCCAGGGCCCGCACTCCCGGGGCGTGGCCGGTGGGGGTGTCGCGCAGTTCCTGGTAGCGGCCGGCGACCCAGCCGATGGACCAGCCGCACCGCTCGGCGGCGGCGCGCACCGACAGCCCGGCCGCGAACGCCGCGGCCACGATCTGGCGGGCTTCGCCCTCGGGCCGCTTCTCGGCGGCGGGCCCGGTGTTCAGCAGTGCGCGCCGTTCACGCTCGGCGCGTTCAGCCCGCTTGTGTTCGGCGTCGCGGCGGGCTTGTTCACGCTCGCGTTCACGGCGCTCGGCGCGTTCACGTTCCTGTGCGGCGCGTTCACGCTCGGCGCGCCGTTCACGTTCGGCGGCCTCCGCACGCCGGGCTTCCTCGCGCGCCAGCGCGGCCTCGTGCTCGCGTTGCTCGCGCGCCAGCCGGGCCTGGTGCTCGCGTTCCTCCCGGGCGCGCTGCCGCTCGGCTTCGGCGCGCTCGGCGGCGACCCGCTCGCGCGCCGCCTGTGCGGCGTGCTGGCGGGCTTGCTCGGCGATCAGCGCGTCGGAGATGGCGCGGCGGTAGGCCAGCCCGGTCTCGGCCGTCACGATCAACAGCAGCGGCGCCACCGCGTGCACCGCCACCCCGACCATGTCCTTCTTCAGCGCGGAGTCGGCGATGTTGAGGGACAGGGTCATGGCGCCGGTCATCGTGCGCAGCACCGCCGGCCACCGGCCGCCATCGTGGCCCAGGC
>NZ_BAAAMR010000087.1:0-40047 GCF_039529375.1 Actinomadura napierensis | reverse complement strand
GAAGCCGACGCCCTGACCCCGGACAATCCCTACGACGTCCACTCCCTGGACACCTCACACGTCGGGTTCCTCCTCCGCGCGGCGGAGGTGGCGGCCATCCTCGACCAGTCATCAGTCTGAGGACGATGACCCCTGCGGTCGCGCCGATCGGCTGGTGAACCGGCACCACGGCGCTCCACCAACAGCAGGGCTCTGAGATCCACGCAGCGCGGCAGGGCAGACCTGTCGCGCTGCGTGATGGTCCTCTGTTTTCGAAATCGTCTCAGGCATGCCTCGGTGCATTGCTGGCCTGCCGTCAATGGGGCTGTGGAGGGAGGGGGAGCGCCCACATCGATACAGTTGGGGAGGCATCGGGCGGGCCCTGGTCGAGTTCAGGACGAGGTGCCCGATGGCCGCTGACTTGGCCGCGCCGACGGTTTGGCGCTGAACGGGAGCGTAGAGGGGCATGGGGACGCTGTCTACGCGCACACCGCTGCTGAATCGGCATCGAGAGCGTGCTGAGCTGGACGGCCTGCTGGGGGACGTGCGCTCCGGACGAGGGCGAGCCCTGATGCTGCGAGGCCCGGCGGGCGTGGGCAAGTCGGCCCTGCTGCGGCATGCGGTGGGACGGGCAGCCGATATGCGGGTGGTCCGTACCGTCGGGGCGGAATCGGAGATGGAGTTGGCGTTCGCCGGCCTGCATCTCCTGCTCGCGCCGCTGCTGGACCGGATCGAGAAGCTGCCCGGCCCGCAGCGCGACGCGCTCGCGGTCGCGTTCGGGCTGCGCGAGGGGGACGCGCCCGACCGGTTCATGATCGGGCTGGCGGTGTTGACCCTGCTGGCGGAGGCGGCGGAGGAACGCGCCCTGCTGTGCGTGATCGATGATGCGCAGTGGCTGGACCAGTCGTCGGCCCAGGTGCTGGCGTTCGTCGCGCGGCGGCTGCTGGCCGAGCCGGTGGGGCTGATCTTCGCGGCGCGCGAGCCGGGCCGGCAGTTCCACGGGCTGGCGGATCTGGAGGTGCGCGGCCTGGCCAGGCAGGACGCGCAGGCGCTGTTGCGCTCGGTGGTCCGCTTTCCGCTGGACGAACGGATCAGGGACCGGATCCTGGCCGAGACGGACGGGAACCCGCTGGCGCTCCTGGAACTGCCGCGAGGGCTGAGCCCCGCGCAGCTCGCGGGCGGATTCGGGTTGGTGGAAGCCCAGGCGGTCCCGGCGCGGGTCGAGGAGGGCTTCCGTCAGCGGCTGGCGGCGCTGCCGTCCGAGACCCGGACGTTCATGCTGGTCGCGGCGGCCGAACCGACCGGCGACCCTGTGCTGATCCGGCGCGCGGCCGGGCGGCTCGGGGTTCCGGGTTCCGCGGTGGAGCCCGCGGAGGCCGACGGGCTGCTGGAGATCGGAGCGTGGCTGCGGTTCCGGCATCCGCTGGTGCGGTCGGCGGTGTACTCGGCCGCGTCGGGTGCGGAGCGGCGGGCGGCGCACGGGGCGCTGGCCGAGGCGACCGATCCCGCGTCCGACCCCGAGCGCCGGGCCTGGCATCGCGCGCACGCGGCGCTGGAGTCCGACGAGTCCGTGGCCGGCGAGCTGGAGCGGCTGGCCGGCCGGGCCCAGGTACGCGGCGGCATCGCGGCGGCGGCGGCGTTCCTGAGGCGCGCGACCGAGCTGACGCCTGATCCGGCCAGACGCGGCGCGAGAGCGCTGGCCGCGGCTCAGGTCGCCTTCGACGCCGGCGCCCCGGACATGGCGCTGGAGCTGCTCGTCTCCGCGGAGATGAGCCCGTTGACCGATCTCCAGAGCGGACGGGTCGCCTGGCTGCGGGCCCAGATCGTCTTCGCGCGCAAGCGCGGCGGTGAAGCTTTGCGGCCGCTGCTGGAAGCGGCCGATCGGCTGGCCCGCGTCGATGTGGGGCAGGCACGTGAGGCCTATATCGACGCCATGGGATCGGCGGTCTTCGCCGGCAGGCTGGGCGAACCCGGCCTCCTGCGAACAGTGGCGGAGGCGGCACGCACCGCGCCTGCGGGGCCGCCGCCGGCGAGGCCGGCCGACGCACTGCTCGACGGGCTGGTGGCACGGTTCGCCGAGGGCATCGGCCAGGGGGCACCGCCGTTGAAGCGCGTCCTGCGGACGTTCCGGCAGGAAGCCCGGCGCAATCCGGACGACAACATGCGCTGGCTTTGGCTGACCTACCTGGTCGCGGCGGACATGTGGGACGACGTAACCCTGCATGACCTGGCTGAGTACGCGGTCCAGGCGGCGCGCGAGATGGGAGCGCTCCACTTCCTTCCCCAAGCCCTCACCTACCGCGCCGCCGTCCACATCTACGCAGGCCAGTTCGATGCGGCCGCCACGTTGATCGAGGAATCCGACGCGATCCTGAAGGTGACCGGCAACTCCTACTTCGGCTTCGCCGTCACCCTGCTCCGGGCCTGGCGCGGAGGGGCCGATGCGCCGGCGCAGCTGGAGGCCGCCGCCGACCTGGCGAGCACCTGGGGTGAGGGACGGGCGATCAGCCAGTGCCTTTACATGAGTGCGCTGGTGCACAACGCTTTCGGCCGGTACCAGGACGCCCTGGACTATGCGGAACGGGCGTGCGGGCATGACGATCTGGGGGCCACCGGGTTCGCCCTCGTCGAACTGGTCGAGGCGGCCGCCTACAGCAAGGCCCCCGAAGCGGCCACGGCCGCGCTGCGGCGGCTCGAAGAACGCACCACAGCCGGCGGCACCGACTGGGCCCTCGGCGTGCTCGCCCGGTCGAAGGCGCTGCTCTCCGACGGCCAGGCCGCCGACCTGCTGTACCGCGAGGCCATCGAGCGTCTTCAGCGAAGCCGGGCCGCCGTGTACCTCGCCCGGACCCATCTGGTGTACGGCGAGTGGCTGCGCCGCGAGAACCGGCGCCTCGACGCGCGCGAGCACCTGCGCACCGCCTACGAGATGCTGCAGAGTTTCGGCGCCACGGCCTTCGCCCACCGCGCCCAACGCGAACTTCTGGTCACCGGCGAGACCGTCCGCAAGCACACCGCCGGCACGCCCGCCGGCGGCCTCACTCCTCAGGAGGGGCAGATCGCCCACCTGGCCCGGACGGGCCTGTCGAACCCGGAGATCGGCGCCCGGCTCTTCATCAGCCCGCGCACCGTCGAATACCACCTGAGCAAGGTGTTCACCAAGCTCGCCATCACCTCTCGCCAACAGCTCGCGGAGGCACTGCCCGACTTGGGCCACGACCGTGCGTGAGCCGCCTTGCTCAACCCCCGTCCCGCAGTCCCCCTCCACAACGGAGAACCTCACATGACCGAACAACAGCCCTGGCAGTGGGACGAGGAGACCTGGCGCGGCCACGTGGCGCGGGTTCGCGCCGGTCGCTCCCTGCACCCCGCCTCCTGGCCGGGAGGCGCCCGCGTCGCGGTCGCGCTCTCCTTCGACTGCGACCACGAGACGATCGCCCTGCGCGCCGGCGAGACCGGGCCGGGCAAGCTCGCGCAGGGCGAGTACGGCTCCCGCGTCGGCGCCCGCCGGGTGCTTCGCCTGCTGGAGCGCTTCGGCGCCCCGGCCTCGTTCTTCATGCCGGCGGTCTCGGCACTGCTGCACCCGGAGGAGGTCCGCGACTACGTCGCCGCCGGCCACGAGGTCGCCATGCACGGCTGGATCCACGAGAGCAACGCGCTGCTGGAACCGGCCGACGAACGCGACCTGGCCCTGCGCGCGGCCGACACCCTGGAGAAGCTGTCGGGCACCCGCCCGGTCGGCATCCGCACTCCGGCGTGGGACTTCTCCGACCACACCCTGGCCATAACGCGTGAGATGGGCCTGCTCTACGACTCCTCCCTCATGGCCGACGACGAGCCGTACGAACTGCTGGCCGACGGCGAGCCGACCGGCGTCGTGGAGATCCCGGTCGAATGGATCAGGGACGACGTGCCGTACCTGCTGCTGGAGTTCGACGGCATGCTGCGGGCGTGCCCGCCGCCGCGGGAGGTGGCGGGGATCTGGCGCGACGAGTTCGACGCCGCGCTCGACGAGCGCGGGCTGTTCCAGCTCACCATGCACCCGCAGGTCATCGGCCACCGCTCCCGCATGGCCGCACTGCGCGAGCTGCTGGAGCACATCGACGCGCAGAAGGGCGTCTGGTACGCCACCCACGCCCAGATCGCCCAGTACGTCCTGCAGCAGGACGCATGAACCCGGCGCACTTCGAATGCTGGCTAGCTCGCGTCGAGGTGGCCGAGCGGGACGGTGTCGAGCTGCTTGCGCGAGCTCACGTTGAGCTTGGTGAAGACCTTGCTCAGGTGGTATTCCACCGTCTTGGGGCTGATGAACAGCTGGGCGGCGATCTCGGGGTTGGACAGACCGTCCCGCGCCAGCCGGGCGATCTGCGCCTCCTGGGGGGTGAGGTCGCCGCGGGTGTCCGGGGTGCGCGTGCGCGCGGCCGCTCCGGTGGTCAGCAGCTCGCGGGCGGCTCGCCTGGTGAACGCCTGCATGCCGATGCCGGTGAACATGTCGTGGGCCTTGTGCAGTTGCGTCCGCGCGTCGGTGCGCCGCCCTTCGCGGCGGAGCCACTCGCCGTACAGCAGATGCGCGCGCGCCTGCTCGGTCCGGAAGCCGATACGGCCGAGCCGGTCGACCGCCTCCTGGTACAGGCGCTCGGCGGCTTCGCCGTCGCTGAGCAGCGCCTGGGACCGCGCGTAGACGCCCTGCGCCCAGTCGGTCCGGGCGATGCCGGTCGCCTCGGCGAGCCGGCCGAGCGCGTCCGTGGCCACCTGGGTCTGTCCACTCCTGCTTGCCGCCTCGATCAGCTCGGGGAGGGACCACATGGAGAAGTACAGTTCAGGCGCCGTTTCGGCGGCCTTCCGCGCCTGTTCCAGCGCCGCCTCAAAACGACCGAGCCCGTTGAGGAGGACGGCTGACACCCACTGCGCCATCTGGACCCCGTTACCCTGGCCCGCGGCCTGAGCGGCGGCGGCCGCGGCCTCGATCATCGGGGCGTCCTCGGCTTCGTCCCCCCGGTACCCGGCGAGGATCAACGCCGCGTGGCGGACGAAGCCGGCACCCGTCGCCGTGGCGAGCTCGTTCTCCTCCGCGGCCAGCGAGACGACCGCCGCGAGATCGCCGCGCCAGATCGCGATCACGGCCATCGGGCCCAGGTAGAGAGCCAGCTGGGTGAGCATGCCGGTCTCCCGGCAGATCTGGACGTCGCGGGCCAGAATCGCGCGCCAGTGCTCCTCGTCCCACACCAACGCCGCGGCTGCCAGCGCCACCCGGCTGTACTGCAGGCGCTCCGCCTGGGGAATGTCGTCTTCGGCGACGGCCCGCGCGGCCCGCCTCAGCGCGGGTGCCGCCTGTGCACGTCCCTCGGTGACCAGGAGGGACAGCCCGTCCACCAGCAGGTCCAACGGGCGCGGCTCGCCCGCGGGCGGCGGGGCGGACTGAGCGGCCCGGGAGACCTCGTGCAGATCGCCGGCGCCCGCGGACCGTCCGGCGTAAAGAGCGGCGAACCACGCGTCGAGGTAGGTCTGGCGCGCGAGTGCAACGTCCAGTGCTTCCAACTGCTTGGCCGCCTTCAGCAGCAGAGCGGGGGCATCGCTGCCCCGGCCGGAGGCGAACGCCAGCCGCCCGCGCAGCAGGGCGGCTCGGGCTTGCTGAAGTTCGTCCAGCGGTTCCACCTCCGCGCTGGCGAGCAGGTCCGCCGCCGTGCCCAGCGCACCGGCGTGGAAGCTCCCCTGTGCCGCCGCCAGGGCGCGCTCGCACCGCCGGGCGGGCTCGTCCGTCAGCTCGACCGCGCGCTGCAAGAACGCCGCCGCCGCGGCCACGGCGCCGCGGGCCTGCGCCCGGGCCGCCGCCAGCGCCAGCTCCGCGGCCACCCCCTCGTCGGGGCCGGGCGCCGCCGCCGCCAGGTGCCATACCCGCCGGTCCGGATCACGGCCGTGATCGATCACCTCGGCCAGCGCCCGGTGCGCCGCCCGCCGCTCCGCCGACGACGCCGCCGAGTACACCGCCGACCGCACCAGCGGATGCCGGAACCGCACCAGCGTCCCGGCCTGCAGCAGCCCGTCGGCCTCCGCCGCCTCCGCCGCCGAGGCCGGGATCCCGAGCCGTTCGGCCGCCCGCCAGATCAGCACCGGATCACCGGCCGCCTCCACCGCCGCGACCAGCAGCAGAGACCGCGTCTCGGCCGGCAGCGCCTCCACCCGGCGGCGGAAACCCCGCTCGATCCGCGTCGGCACCGCCTGCGCACCGGCCGGCCCGAGCCCGCCCTCCAACCGTGTCGGCCCCAGCCCCCGCGGCAACTCCAGCAGCGCCAGCGGATTGCCGTTCGTCTCCGCCAGGATCCGGGTCTGGACCGGCTCGTCGAGCCGGAACCGGACCACCGACCGCAGCAGCGCCCGGGCGTGCTGATCCGGTAGCCCCCGCACCTCCAGATCGGGAAGCCCCCGGTACTCCTCACCTGGCTCGCGCGCGGCGAAGACCAGCCCTACCGGCTCGGCCAGCAGGCGCCGAGCCGCGAACACCAGCGCCTGGGCCGACGCCCGGTCCAGCCACTGCACGTCGTCGACCACGCAGAGCAGCGGCCGTTCGTCCGCCGCCTCCGCCAGCAGGGTGAGCACCGCCAGACCGACCAGGAACCGCGCCGGCGCAGCCCCCTCCCGCAGCCCGAACGCCACACTCAGCGCGTCACGCTGGGGGCCCGGGAGCGTTTCGAGCCGGTCCAGCAGCGGCACGCAGAGCAGATGCAGCCCGGCGTAGGTCAGCTCCATCTCCGATTCCAGCCCGGCCGCCCGGACGACCCGCATGTCGGCCGCCGCGCCCACCGCGTACTCCAGCAGCGCCGACTTGCCGACCCCAGCCTCACCGCGGACCACCAGCGCCGACCCGCGCCCTGACCGCAGATCCTCCAGCAGGTCGTCGAGCGCCGCGCGCTCGGGCTCCCTGTCCAGCAACGCCGGCATCGGCCCAGGTCCCGTCCGCATGCCGTTCTCCCTACGCAGTCCAGAGCCAGGCCGACAGCGGGGGCCGAGCAAAGGGGGCCTCGAGCGGCCCTGACCGCCGGGGTCGGTGAATCCACGCAGGCCAAACCGCTCAGGAACAGGCTATAGCCCCACATATCCCTGTGGCTGTCGCGAGTCAGGGGAGTGCTCTGTCTTGGGTTGCGCCCAGGGATCTCGGGTGAGGTCGCGAAGCCAGACCTTGATGGAGGCGGCGATTTCGTGCTGTGAGCTGTCACGCGGCCAGCGCAAACTCGTCACCGGAACAACCGGGAGCCCGCAGGAACCAAGGGATGTGAACCCGCAGCTTCCGGTACGGGGTCCGCATCGGTCTGGCCGAGGTCCGCCGCACCCCGGCCCGGCCCCCTCGTTGCCGCGGAACGCGATCTCGGCATGCCTCAACGCGCTTGAGTCGAATGTCTACTTCTGAAGCGGTACAACCCGGATGGACCCTGCGGCCAGGCATCGCTGAGATGACACACCTGGCCCGACTTGCTTACCAATGGACGATCTTGTCGTTACTGTCGTACCCCAGGGTCGGCGACGCGGTCACCGGAGGTAACGATGCGGTCCGGACGGTGGATGCTCGTCGTCTGGCTGATCATCGGAGCGCTCGCTGCGGGACAGCGCCACTACTACGCCCGATTCGACGGCAGCTGCGCCAAGTCCGCCACGATCGGTATCACCCTGGTCTCCGGTCCGCTCAACTACATCGGCCTCAACCCCACCGCTTCCTGCAAGGTTCCAGAGCCGAGCAAGTGACGCGTCGGGCTTCACGACCGCGTCACCGTGAGGCTTCCCAGCGACATCAATGAGGCCGTCGATCCGGGTTGCTGGTACGGCCGGACATGGTCTTGCGCTGGCACCGCGACCAGGTCACCGGCAGGCACGCTGCCCGCCCGAAACCCAAGCGTCCGGGCTGGCCACCGACCGTCCGCTCCATCCGGCTGCTGGTACTGAGCTTGGTGCAGGGGGCATCGGCGGGCGCACCGCGAACTGCTGGTGCTCGGCGTCAAGGTCGCGCGCCGTGAGTTCCTCGACCGAATACTGATCAGGTCCTGCGGCCCGATAGGCCCGGAAGGTACTCCACCGTCCCAGTGGGTGCGCTTGCACGCGATGCCACGCTCGTGTCAGGCAGAGCCCGGCGCTTGGGCCTGGGCGCGACGCTCTCCTACTCGGTGCGTCGGCGCGGCATGTTTTTCGCCGTCATATTGGTGTGGGATGGCGGGGGTGTTGTCGGCGAGCACGACTCTCGTCACCTCCGGCGGCGCTTCTGGTGGCGGTGCTTGGAGGCGGAGCGCTGTTGCGGTGGCTTCTTACGGGTGGGCTGTTGCGGGGGATTGCGGCCACGGGAGCTGTTGGGGGTGCGGCCGCGGACGATGCCGATCAGTTCCTCCATGAGGTCGGTCGTCACGACCTCGAGCCAGGCCAGGCCGATCTGGGACTGAGGAGCGTCGGTCACGGTCCGGTAGGTGAGGTCTTTGCGGTGGTGGAGGCGGGCCAGAGACTGCGGGAGCAGCAGGACGCCGGCTCCCGACGCCACCAACTCGATCGCGCCGGCGGTGCTCTCAGGACGGGTGAAGGCAGGTTGCCCGGGGCGGTCGTCCCAGGTCAGGACATCGTCGAGTGGCTCGAGCACGTCCTCGTCGGCGAGATCGGCGAGCTGCACCTCCTCCACTGCGGCCACCGCGTGATCTTTTGGCACCACGACCACTGTCGTCTCCATGTACAGCGGGATCACATGGAGGGCCTCGCGGTCGACGGGCAGGCGTACGAACGCCGCGTCCACGCCACCGTTCCGCAGCAGGGGGACGACCTCGGCCGCCGGCATCTGCAGGAGGCGAAGCGGCACCTCCCGGACCCGCTCGGCCCACACCCCGGCCCACTTCCCGGGCGTCACCCCCGGCACGTAGGCCAGCCGGAACTCACCATCGGTCACTCCGCCACCCTAGTCGCGTCCAGGCGGTTCCCTTCCGCTGGCTACCCTTGGGGCATGGGCACGTCCAAAGCAAAGACCCCGCAGACCATGAAGTCCGCGACCGCGGCCAAGAAGCTGGGGATCCTGCTGTCGGCAGCACCCGCCGAGTTCCAGGAAGGTCCCGTCTCCCGGGACGAACTGAACGCGCTCCAAGCCGACCCGCCCTCGTGGCTGGCGGACCTGCGCCGTGAGGGCCCCCACCCCCGCCAGGTCGTCGCCGCCAAGCTCCGCGTCTCCGTCTCGGGTCTGGCCCGCGCCGGCATCACGGGCCCCCTCACCACGGCCGAGATCGAGAACCTGAAGGCTGAAAGGCCCGACTGGCTGGAACGCGAGCAAGCCGTCCAAGCCGAAGTCCGCAAGGAGGAACTCCGGCTCAAGCAGCAGCGCGCCAAGGCCTGACTCACGTGATGCCCCCGGCCGCCCGCGCCGCCGCGCCGCTGCTCGCGATGTAGGCCGCGTTGGTCAAGGTGCCCTGCATGGACGTGATTCTCAGCAAGCGCAGCGCCCCGAGGCCGCGCACACCTCATGCAGGCGGTCGCGCTCGGGCGGACGGCCATTACCTCGTCCATGGCGTGTTGGAGGCGGGCGGCGGCACGCATCGAGCCTGACTCTTGGTACAGATCAGGTTCCCGGCTGCGGGGGCGAGGGCGCCCAGCGGTCTGCCAGCAGCCTGAAGCTGGGCACATCATCGAGCGATATCGAGTATTCGTAGGTCCGTTCATAGCCGATGCCGCTGATGCGCCACCCGCCGTCCGCGCAGCGCCGATACGTCTCCTCGTAGAAGGCGGATCCGCGGATCAGCACCCGGAACGCCTTGGCGATGACGGTGTCCTCCAGGCACCAGGTGCCCTCGGCCCTGTCGCCGTCGACCCGGATCTCGGGTTGGCCCGCGAAGTGCACCGTGGTGATCTCGGGACCGAGGTTGCCGCGCATGTAGTCGACGATGGCATCGCGGCCTTCCAGGCGCAGCGGCTCGCCGACCGCGCGGGTCCCGTAGGCGCCCAGGGCGTCCTCGGTGAGGGTGTCGGCGAACCCGTCCGAGTCCTTCAGGTCCAGGCAGCGCAGGTAGCGGTACTTCACCTGACGGATCTCTTCCAGGGCGTTCAGATCCATGCGACGTAGCTTGCTCGACACCGCCGCCATTGACAAGAACGTGTTCTGATTCCCGAGGCGGCCCTGCCGCTCGGCGTTCGGCACGTCGGCCAGGATCCGAACCCAAGCTAGGGGCCGTGGTCGGCGGCGTGCTGGGGTGTGGTCGGCGCGGCCCTATGACGGGCCGTTGCGGAGCCACGCCAGGACTGCCATGACTCTGCGGTGGTCGTCGGCTGAGGGTGGAAGGCCGAGTTTGTCGAAGATCGCCGAGATGTGTTTCTCCACGGTGCCGGCGCTCAGGTCGAGGGCGCGTCCGATGGCGCTGTTGCGGCGGCCTTCGGCCATCAGCGCCAGGACGTCGCGTTCGCGCGGGGTGAGCTCGGCCAGGGGGTCGCGGCGGCGCCGGTGGGCGAACAGGGCCGCGACCACTTCGGAGTCCAGGACCGTTTCACCGGCGACGACGCGGGCCAGGGCGTCCGACAGTTCGGTGAGTTTGGCGACCCGGTCCTTGAGCAGGTAGCCGACCCCGCCACCGTCGGCCAGCAGGTCTTCGGCGTAGCTCTCCTCGACATATTGCGACAGCACCAGGATCGCGGTGCGGGGAAGGTCCCGGCGGATCCGCAGGGCCGCCTGGAGCCCTTCGTCGGTGAAGGTGGGCGGCATGCGCACGTCGATCACCGCGACATCGGGCCGGTGCGCGGCCGCGGCCTCGACCAGCGCATCCCCGTCGCCGACCGCGGCCACCACTTCGGCGCCCGTTTCCTGCAGGAGGCGCACCAGGCCCTCACGCAGCAGCAGCGAGTCTTCCGCCAGGACGATGCGCATCAGTGGTCTGCGAGCGGGACGACTGCGGTCAGCACGGTCGGGCCTCCGGGCGGGCTGGTGATGTCGAGCGTCCCGTCGACGGCGGCCAGCCGGTCGGACAGGCCGGCCAGGCCGTGGCCCTTGCCCTGGTGAGCGCCGCCGCGGCCGTCGTCGCGGACCTGGACGCGCAACGCTGTTTGGTCGGCGGCGACGACGACCGCGCATTGGGTCGCCTGGGCGTGCTTGGCGATGTTGGCCAGGGCTTCGGTCACGACGAAGTAGACGGTGTTCTCAGCGATGGCGGCGTAGCGTCGGCGGGGTAGGTCGACCTGCAGCGACACCGGAACCGGGCAGCGGCCGGCGGCTGCGGACAGTGCCGCCGCGAGCCCGCGGTCGGCGAGGATCGGCGGGGCGATGCCGCGGGAGAGGGCGCGTACTTCCGACAGCGCTTCGCGGCTCTGCTCGATCATGTCCTCGACCAGCGGCTTGGCGCGTTCGGGCGCGTCCTCCAGGCGTCGCGCGACGGTTTCCAGGTCCATGTTGAGCCGGACGAGGCGTTGCTGCGGCCCGTCGTGCAGATCCCGCTCCAGCCGGCGGAGTGTGTGGGCCTCGGCGGCGACCGCGCTGCGGCGACCCGCGGCGAGTTGCTCGGCCCGGGCCTTCAGCGCGGCGGTCTGGTTGGTCAGCAGCGCCCGCGACAGCGAGGTTTGCAGGGAGACGAGCCCGCGTACGACCGGGATGGCGGTGACGAGCAGCACGGCACCGACCCCGGTGTTGAACGCGATGTCCGCGCCGCGCGAGGAGATGCCGAACGCCAGATCGAGCACGCCGGTGTTGTCGCGGTCGCGCGGGATCGGCCATGACCATGCCGCGTACAGCAACTCCGCGACGCCGCCCACCGTCCAGGTGATCGCAAAGCAGAAGGTCGTCAGGCGGACCGGGAACGCCACCACCATGTAGGTCAGGTCGCGCCACGACTGGGGTTCGCGCACTGCGTGCAGCCAGCCGGTGAACCCGGCTTCCTCGGTGCCGCGGTAGTGGTGCGGGGGCAGGGCCCGCCCGGTCGCCCGCTCCACCTGGCGCCGTTCCAGCCGCGCGAACGCTCGCGCCGCGGCCAGCGTCCCCACGAGCACGGGCAGCCCCAGGAGGACGACCAGTGTCGAGGCGCCCGCGGCGAGACCGGCGATCGCGACTGCGAAAGCGGCGGCTCCCACCGGCAGGCCGGACAGCAGATACGCGAACTCGCGGCCGAACCGGCCAAGGGCACCGGACGGACGGGTGGTGGGCGGTGAAACCGCAGATGCTTCGCTCATCTCCCCAACCTCCCGGTTCCGACCCGCGCTGACCACGGGGTCCGCCCCGCGATCATGGTAGGGCAAACCCCCAGAAGGGTTACGATCCCGGACAGGCCAGCCCATCACCCCATCAGACCGGCGACTCCCGGCTCGCCACCTACCTCGGCCCGCGGGCCAGGAACAGTAGTGAGCTCGGATGCCGAGGACGAACGCGATGACGGAGCGATGGCCTCCGCGCTCGCGACCCTCTGGCCGAAGCCCGGCGACTCGCCATCGGTACAACCCGATCGCCGACACCATGGTGCGAGCGGATTGCGGGCCGCCGCGTCCGGTGAGGACGTGCCGCGTGGTCAGGGCGTCGCCGACGAAGACCGCGTCGGCGAGCGGGACGTGCACCGCCACGCTGCCCGGTGAGTGTCCCGGCATGCCCACGATCACCGGGGTGCCGGGCAGTTCCAGGACGTCGCCGTCGCTGATTTCGGTGACTTCGTTGAGGTAGCGGGTGCGCAGGCCGTTCTTGCGGATGGAGTACCCGAAGAAGCCGAGCGCCGGGCCGAGGCGCATGGGGCCGAGCGCTGTCTTGGGCCCTTCTCCGGTACGGGTGCGGGCCGCGTCGGCGGCGTGCACGAACACCGGGACGCCGTGGTCGCTGCGCAGGCGTTCGGCGAAGCCGATGTGGTCGGAGTCGCCGTGGGTGAGCACGAGCCCGCGGATGTCGTCGACGGACTTGTAGGGAGGTAGCTCGCCACGATGTCGTTGCCGAGACGGTGCAGGTGAGGTGCGAGTTTCATCGGGCTGTTTTCCTAAAGTCGACGCCGGTGGCTCTCATCGTTGAGAGGCCGGGGCCACTCGGGCCGGTACGAGGCGTCTTGGTTCAGTTGGGGGTTGTGCGGCGGTGGCGTGGCAGCAGTAGGCCGGCCGCCGCGATGGCCAGTGCGAGTCCGGCCGCGATGAGGAAGACACGGTCGTAGCCGGCGGCGAGGGCGACGGGGGAGCTTTCGCCGGCCTGCGTCCGGGTGGCGGCGGTGGCGAGCACGGCCAGGCCGAGTGATCCGCCTGCCTGGCTGGCGGTCTGGGCCAGGCCGCCGATGGTTCCGGCGTCGCGGTCGGGGACGTCGGCGGTGGTGGCGGCCATGAGGGTGGGGAAGGTCAGTCCGATGCCGGTGGCGATGAGCAGGGTGGGGCCGAGGATGCCGGTGAGGTAGCCGCTGTCGGTGTGGGTCTGCGCGAGCCAGCCGAACCCGCCCAGGAAGCAGGCGCTGCCGGCGAGGATCAAGGGACGTACGCCGGTGCGCGGCAGCAGCGCGGCGGCCGATCGCGCGATCAGCATGAACATCACCGCCGCGGGGGTCTGCCCGAGCCCGGCTTGGAGGGCGCCGTATCCGAGGACGTTCTGCAGGAACAGCGAGGTGAAGTACCACATCGCGATGGCGATCCCGCCGAACAGCAGCAGCATGCCGTTGCCGACCGCCACCCCGCGGATGCGCAGCAGCCGCAGCGGCATCATCGGGTGGGTGGCGAAACGTGCCTCCACCACGGTGAAGACGGCGAGCAGGAGCAGCCCCGTCACGGCCGGTGCGAGGACCGTCGGGGACGTCCAGCCGTGGTCGGTGCCGTGCATGATCCCGTAGATCAGCGCGGCCAGCCCCGCGGTGCCGGTGACGGCGCCGGCGATGTCGAGGGTCTCGCGCCGGGCGGTCCGGGTGCCGGGCAGCGCCCTCATGGCCGCGGCGATCAGTACGACGCCGATCGGCACGTTGATCAGGAAGACCCATCGCCAGGACAGGCCGGTGGTGAGGGCACCGCCGGCGACGGCGCCGGCCATTCCGCCGACACCGCCGGCGGCCGACCACGCGCCGAACGCGCGGGCGCGCCGGTGGCCCTCGGTGAAGCTGGTGTTGATCACGGCCAGTGTCGTCGGGGCCAGCAGCGCGGCTCCCACGCCCTGTGCGACGCGGGCCGCCACCAGGACCTGCGGGAGGGGCGCCAGGCCGGCGACCAGGCTCGCGGCGCTGAACAGCACCAGTCCGGCGGTCAGGGTCCGACGCCGGCCGAACAGGTCGGCGGCGCGGCCGCCCAGCAGCATGAAGCCGGCGAAGGTGAGCAGGTAGCCGTTCACCACCCAGGCCAGGCCGGCGGGTGTGAAGCCGAGGTCCCGGTCGATCGAGGGCAGCGCGACGTTCACGATGGAGGAGTCCAGGATCACCATGAACTGGCAGGCGCACACCAGCGCCAGGATCAGCCACGCGGGTCCGGTTCGTGCTTTGACATGGCCGCGGGCCATGGGGGCCGCGGAGAGTTGAGAGGTCACAAGAGTCTCCTGAAGGCGGGACGAGGTCGAGGTGGCGGCACCGCTCACGCGGTCTGGAGGCTCGTTTCGAGCCCGGCGGCTCCGGCGGCGTGGCTGCCCGTCAGCAGCCGCATCGTGATCTGGGCCAGCCGGCGTCCCTGGTAGCGGGCGGCGTCCAGCACCGCGGCCTTGAGGTCGTCCCCGGTCGGTCCGGTCACGGCGGAGGCGCCGTAGGGGTTGCCGCCGGCGGCGTACACGGCCGGGTCGGTGAATCCGGGCGGGACGATCAGCGCGCCCCAGTGGTAGAACACGTTGCCCAGCGACAGGATCGTGGCCTCGCTGCCGCCGTGCCGGTTGTAGGCCGAGGTGAAGGCCGTCACCGGCTTGTCGGCCAGGCCGCCTTCCTGCCACAGCCCGCCGGCTTGGTCGATGAACTGCTTGAGCTGCGCGGCCGCTGCGCCGAACCGGGTCGGCGTCCCGAACGCGAACGCATCGGCCCACGCCAGGTCCTCGACCGTGGCCTGGGCGATCCCGGCGGTGGCGTCGGCGTGCTCCCGCCACTGCGGGTTCTGGTCGATCGCGGTCTCGGGCGCCAGTTCGGCGACCCGCCGCAGGCGCACCTGGGCCCCGGTCGAGGCGGCGCCCTCGGCGACGGCCTGGGCGAGGGCGTGCACGGTGCCCGTGGCGCTGTAGTAGATGACGGCGACGTTCGCGGTCATGTCGGCTCCCTGACGGTTGCGTACAATTGGTTACGCGAATAACGTTATCTGCATAATAGTTATGCGCCTAACGAACTTGTCAAGGGAGTGCTCGTGGACTTCGACCAGGCCGACGCCGTCAACCAGGCCATCCGCCTGCTGAGCCTGCGCCACCGGGCCCGGATCGCCGAACTGCTGGCCCCGCTCGGGCTGCATCCCGGCCAGGAGGCGCTCCTGCTCGAACTCGCCCGGACCGGCCCGATGATCCAGGCCCAGCTCAGCGAGGCGCTCGGCGTCGAGCGTCCCAGCGTCACGCTCATGGCCCGCAAGCTCGAAACCGCCGGTCACATCCGGCGCAGCCCCGCCCCCGACGACCAGCGCGCCACCGTCGTCGAACTCACCGACGGCGGCAGAGCCCTGACCGACCAGGTCAAGCAGCTATGGTGCACCCTGGCACAGGAGACCCTCACCGGCCTGACCGCTCAGACGGTGACAGAGCTACCCGGCCTCCTCAAGACCCTGGCCGGCAACGTCGACACCCGGCGTCCTCGCCATCGCCGCACCCCAAGTGAGACACGGGCCCCAGAACCCCATCCCGAGCACCGCCCATAGGTCCCAGCACGGACGCTCGGCATGACGCGCACAGTCGAAATCACCGAGCCGACGCTGTGCTCGCCGATACCGGCATCCGGGTGGTGCTGCCCTGCGCGAGTTCGAGATCTTCTGCAACGAGCATCGGCCTCATCAGGGCATCGGCAACGCACGCCCGCTGAAGCCGCTGCCTCCACTGATCGTCGAACCAGACCAGATCGCCCACCTGCGTATCGGAAGAAGGCAGCGTCCGAGCGGCATCCTCAACGAGTACGATCACGCTGCTTGACCTGCGCGGACGAGGTTTTCGGCAACCGCAGCGACCACTTCGGCCGCGCAGTGTCGTGCGGCGTTGTCCTTGAGCGCGGCCGGCATCTTGGCCGCAAGTCCTTGCCGTCTGGGTAGGTGGCGACCAGGGTGAATTGAAAGAAAGCCTCTTCCAGTTGTTCGTAGTGGGCTTGCATCACCATTTCGTGGCGGGTGAATTCCGGCCAGTTGCGGGGCATATTGCTATTTTTGGCACCGAGCTCGGGACGCTCGGCGAGGGGGGTGATGTGGGCGTCGATCTCGTGCGAGCGTGGGTCCTGTCATCGGTAGGTCTCCAGGGTGCCGGTCGGGCGCACGTCCAGGGTGGTGCAGTAGAACGAGCCACGCGGCGAGGGTGCGCCAGAGGGCGGACGCGGCCGACGGCGGCGCCGCGGTCGCCGCGCTGGTAAGGACCCGAGTCGGCGGCCGCGCAGAGCAGTGTGAGCAGGTGGCCGAAGGGTGGACAAAGGCGCCGTTGACGCTGTCGCC
Source organism: Actinomadura napierensis (assembly GCF_039529375.1). Lineage (NCBI taxonomy): Bacteria > Bacillati > Actinomycetota > Actinomycetes > Streptosporangiales > Thermomonosporaceae > Actinomadura > Actinomadura napierensis. The sequence goes on along the minus strand of NZ_BAAAMR010000087.1, from coordinate 23,550 downwards.
GGGGCCGCGAACCTTTGAGGACAGGGCGGCGCCGGCTTCCAGGGCGGTGCCGTCGACGATGGCGATGTCGAGGGTGCGACCACCGCCGTCGAGTTCGCTGAGCGCAGCGCCGGCCAGGGTGTTCGGCTCGGTGAGTGGAGTTCCGGGGAGTGGGATGGGTGCGTCTTCGCTTCGGTAGAAGTGGGTGTTGCCGACGGGGGAGCCGCCACGTTCGGTGTAGTCCGGCATGTCATCGACACTCCAGCCGGCGGACTCCCAGGGCGGGATGCCGTACAGGGCCGGGTCGAGGCTCGGGTCGGTGCTGAGGTCTCCGCCGGCGAGTACGCGGGTGTAGGCGGTCAGTGGGCGACGCGGTTGCGGGGCGCGTACGGGGCCGACCTTCTCTCCCGGACACCGTGCCGGGTGAGGCTTGGTGCTGCTGCGGTCAGCGCACCAAGGGAAGGAAGATCGTGTCGATGATCTCTTCGAGGACGTGGTCGGGCACGGGGGCGAAGGTCGTAAGGAACTCGTGGCGCAGCAGGTCGAAGGGGAGGGACTTGATGCGTTCGGTGAGGCGTTCCGGGTTGATCTCGCCGCGGTCGACGGCGCGGTCGAAGAGTACGTCGACAGCTTCCTTGCGCCCTGTCGTGGAGGGGTCGAACAGGTCGCCGGGGCTGGTTCCGGTCTCTTGGTAGTAGCTGGCCAGGTTCACGCTCATGACGGTGACGAGCTGGAGGCGGGTGGCGCTGATCTCCCGCATGAGAGTGAGGACGTCCTCCCGCAGGCTTCCGGTGTCGGGAACGTCGAGGACGTTCTCCCGCAGGGTGTGGGCGATGGTCGCCCGGACCAGTTCGTCACGGTCGGGCCAGCGGCGGTAGAGGACCGGGGGGCTGGTGCCCGCGCGCTTGACGACGGCGTCCATGGTGAACCTGGCGTAGCCGTGGTCGGCGAGTTCTGCCCAGGCCGCGTCGAGCAGTGCCTTCTCCAGTGCCGCTCCGCGGCGTCGCTCGGCCATGGGAACCCCTCCGAATGTTTTAGATAGACTTGCCTATCTAACTCTAGCGGCCTACTCTGGCCCTCGTAAGATAGATTCCTATATCTTAGGGAGTGTCCATGAACGCCGACGGCACCAAGCCACCCCCACCGCCACCCCCATCGGCCACCGCAGACCGCATCGACCCGGCCCTGCGACGCCTGACCTTCACGTTGATCGTCGGCGCGCTCGCCGTCATCTTCGACACCACGATCATGAGTGTCGCCATCGACGGCCTCGCCGGGAAGCTGCACACTTCGCTCGCCACCACCCAGTGGGTGACCACCGGCTACCTGTTGGCCCTGTCCGCCACGATGCCGGCCGTCGGATGGGCCCAGTCGGTCCTGGGCGGCAAACGCCTGTGGATCGCCGGCCTGGGCATGTTCTTCATCGGGTCGCTGCTATGCGCCGCAGCGTGGAACGTCCAGAGCTTGATCGCTTTCCGGGTGGTCCAGGGCATCGGCGGTGGCACCATGATGGTGCTGATGTTCACGCTGGTCATGCAGGTGGCCAAGGGCCGTAACATCGGCAAGGCCATGTCCCTGATCACTGTGCCCACCGCCCTGGGCCCGATCAGCGGCCCGGTCATCGGCGGGGCCATCCTGCACCTGGGCGACTGGCGCTGGATCTTCCTGTTCAACGTGCCCTTCTGCCTCGTCGGCGGCTATCTCGCCTGGCGCAACCTGCCCGCGGACGGGCCCCAACCCGGTACCCGCACCCGCCTGGACGCCGTGGGCATGCTGCTGCTGTCCCCCGCCATCGCCGCCGTCATCTACGGCCTGACACAGCTCGCCGGATCCGACGGCCTGGCCGGCCTCAAGGTGGCACTGCCCCTGATCGGCGGTCTGGCCCTGCTCGTCGGCTACGTCTGGTGGGCGCTGCGCCGCGGACCGGACGCCCTGCTCGACATCCGGCTGTTCCGCCACCGTGCCCTGGCCTCATCCACGGCGCTGGTGTTCCTGACCGGCGCGGCCCTGTACGGGACCATGCTCCTGCTGCCGCTGTACTGGCAGCAGGTCCGCGGCGAATCCGCCCTGGGCGCCGCACTGCTGCTCATCCCGACGGGCGTGGGCGCCCTCCTGTCCCGCGCCCTGGCCGGCCGGTACATGGACCGCTTCGGCTCGCGTCCCGTCGCCATCGCCGCCTTCGTCCTCACCTTCGCGGCCACTGTTCCGTTCGGCTTCGTCACCGCCTCCACCAGCAACCTCGCGCTCATGGCCGTGCTGTTCGTGCGCGGCGTCGGACTGGGCGGGGCCATGATCGCGATCATGGGCGCCGCCTTCGTCGGGCTGGAGCCCCAGGAGTTCCCGGCCGCTGCCGGCATCAGCAGAGTCGCCCAACAGGTCGGCGCTTCCATGGGCGTCGCGGTCCTCGTCATGATCCTCCAGCGTGCCTCGGCCGGCGCCCACACCCCCGCCGCCCTGGCTTCAGGATTCGGCGACGCCTTCTGGTGGTCCGCCGCCTTCACCGCTGCGGCTGTGCCGCTCTGCCTCCTGCTGCCCGGCCGCCCCAGCCCCCAGCCGCAGGTCCACAACCCCACACCCGCCGAAGAGTCCACCGAAGTCTGAACGATCGGCGCGTCCCGGCCGGGGCGCCCCCAAACAGCACCTTGGCTCTCCAGGCCCGACTCGTCGCCGGCATCGCCGCCGGCGGCGGAAAGCCCCCGGGCAACCCTTCAACCAACCGGGAGCACCCCACCGAGGCCGCCGCAACCGGGTTCATGCCGAATCGGCCGGAGCCTTGTCCTGCAGGGCGTCCTGCAGGTCGCCGGATCGGGGTGTCGGTAAGCCGGTTCTGTCGCATATTCGGTGGTGACGGTCTGGTTTCGTGTTACCACGATAGGCCACGTGGAAGATTGATGATCTTGCGAGGTTGCCGTTCTCCTGACTCTGGGCCGGTCGCCCACTGATCGTCGGAGACGTGGTCGGCTAAAAGCTGTCCCGTAATGGTGGAGGCGTGGGACCGGGCGTGCCGCGGTGACGCGCCGCTCCAAGCCGGTTCAGCCGGCCATCGCCAGGTTGTGCATGAGGGCGATGCGGCGGGTGGCGTGGTGGACGCCGTCGCGTTTGCGGCGGCAGTTGCGCAGGATGTTCCACCACTTCATGTGCGCGGAAGGTGTGCTCGACGCCGCGCACCCGTTTGTGGACGGTGTTGAGATCGTGCTGCCAGGCGGGCGGTTCGCTGCCGTCGCGGGGCCGCCGGTAGGGCATGATGACCTGCCGGTTTCCCTGGTAGCGCGCCGTCGGCCATCACGTGCGCGCCCCGGCACGCCCGATCCACCCCTGAATCGCGGTAGGCCGTGCAATCGTTGTGGTTGCCCGGCACGGGACGCCCCACCGCGACCACCAGCCGGGTGTTGGCGTCGATGACGACCTGCATGTTCACCGAGTAGCGGTAGTTCTTGGAGGAGGCGGTGACCGTCCGGTCGTGGACGGGCGCCAGCGTGCCGTCCACGATCAGCACGGTTTCGGGGCCGTGCCGGCGGGTGACCGGGGCAAGCGCGAGCAGCGGCGCCAGGTGGTCGACGACGCGGTGCGCGGCGGACTTGGACACCCCGAACAGCAGTGCGACCTGCCGCAGTGTGAGGTTGGTGCGGTAGTACACCGCGATCATAAGAACCCGGTCGGCCAGCGGCAGGCTCCAGCGCCGTTTCGTGCCGGTCTGCTCACCGCCCCACCTGCAACGATCCGCACCAGACGGCGGAACTGCCGCACCGACAGGCCGGTGAACACCGGCACCCATTCGTCCCGATCGGCACTGATCACCCGCTCCACACCAAGATCAACAATCTTGATCGCCTGGCGTTACGGGACAGCCTTCAGACGTGTCTGGACGGTCCGACCGCCCTCCCACGAATTGGCGCCCAATACTACTTCCGGCATCGGGATCTCAGCCCGGTTCGCCGGGTCCTGCGCCTGCCCCAAACCAGAGCGCCCGCCCGGCGACCGCAACCCGCCACCGGTCTGTCTGTGGTACTCGGCCACCGGCGCCGACCTCGCCGACGTCGACCGGTGGTGGGGGTCCTACCTGCGCAGATTCGACCTGGAACACACCTTCCGACTGTTCGAACAAACCCTCGGCTGGACCCGCGGTGAGAAGTGGCTCCACCTGTGGGTCCACCCCAGGCTTGGCGCACCTTGATCGCCACTCAGGCTTGGTTGCAGTGCGTAGTGTTTGGCCAGGTGGGTCATCTGCACCCAACGTACTGATCTGCCGATGTGCTCAGCCTTGGCGGGTCGGCCGAATGGTCAGGTCACCGATTTCGACGTCGTCGGGTTGGTCGATCGCGAATGCGATCGCCCTGGCCACCGCTGTGGGGTCGATTCCGAGATCGGCCATGTTCTGCCTGGCCTGCTCGCGCACGGCCGGGTCGTCGACGGCATTGTCAATGAGCTCGGTGCGGACGTAGCCCGGGGAGATCGACGTCGTCCGCAGAACCCCGTCGGTGCTCTCCTGCCGCAGGCCCTCCAGGAGGGTGCGTACCGCGTTCTTGGTCCCGGCGTACACCGCCTGGGTGGGGACGATCTTCAGGCCGGAGGTCGAGACGACGGTGATGAGGTGACCACTGCCCTGACGGCGGAACACGGGCAGGGCTGCGGCGATCCCGTGCAGGATCCCCTTGAGGTTCACCTCGACCATCGCCGACCAGCCCTGGACGTCCAGGTCGGCGACGGGGCTGATCCGGCTGAACCCGGCGTTGCCCACCAAGACGTCCAGACCGTCGAAGCGCTCGAGGGCGAGGGTGACCAGCGACTGGAGATCGTCGGGATGGGTGACGTCCACGCGCGTGGCGGCCGCCTGGCCGCCGGCGGCTTGGATCTCGGCGACCAGCCGGTCCAGCCGGTCGGTGCGGCGGGCACCCAGGATGACGGGCGCGCCGAGTGAGGCGAGGTGGCGGGCTGTCGCTTCACCGATTCCGCTGCTGGCGCCGGTGATGGCGACGACCTTGCCATGGATGGTCATGAAGAACCTCCGCGTAGAATGGACACATGTCCGTTTACGATGGCAAGCATACCGGACACGTGTCCGCTTCTGTCCAGGGTGACTCTGTCCAGGGCGGCGGAGCGCGGCGTGCGGACGCACAGCGCAACCGCGAACGGATCCTGCAAGCGGCGCGCGATCTCGTGCACGAGCCGGGAGAGCTGAAGCTCAACGCCGTCGCCAAGGCCTGCGGCATCGGGCAGGGCACGCTGTACCGGCACTTCCCCACCCGTGAGGACCTCCTCGCTGAGGTGTACCGCCGTGAAGTGGACGAGTTGGTCGCTGCGGCCGGGCGTCTGCTGGCAACTCACCAGCCGCTGGATGCGCTGGCGGCGTGGTTTGACCGGGTGGCCGCCTACGCCCGGGTCAAGCGCGACGTATTCGCCGCCATCGAGGCGGCGACGTGGCGTGATTTGGCTGCCCATAGTCTCGGCCCGATCGGTGAGGCGGTGGAGGTGCTGCTGGCCGCCGGCCGCTTGGCCGGCACCGTCCGCGCCGACGCCGAAGCCCGCGACGTCATCGTGCTCATCAGCTGGCTGTCGCGGCTGGACGACGCCGAACTCGACGCTAGAGGCCCGCGGTTGCTGTCGATCCTCGTCGACGGCCTCCGCGCACACCGCTGAAGCGAAAGCACTGCGGTCACGCTCATGCCACCGGCTGCGCGGCGCACGCTCATGCCGCTGTGTGGTTGGTCTGCTCTGGCGGCAGAGCCGCATCGTTCCGGAGCCCGGCCAGGGGCATTGCGCGGTTCGTGACACGGCTTGCCTGTTGGGGTGGCCGGGTGGCCGCGGGAGTGTGCGGAGCGGTCTGCTGACAACGGGTGCGCCGCACCGCAGGCACCCGCCTGGTCACCGTCGGCGCCGGGGCTAGGCTGCCGCCAGGGCCGCGGTGTCGCCCGTGCAATCGCCCCGTTGAGTGTCGACGCGTAGGCGGCGGTGGTGCGGAACGCAGTTCGGATTGCCGGCGCCGAGGTTGCCGACCCAGCGGCCGCGACCTCTTGCCCCGGTGCTGGTCGTCCTCGGGAAGCGGCCGTTGTCTTGGTGGCCTCCTATTGCTGCCGGTGAGCCACACGGGTAGCGCCTGGTGCGGGCTTGGATCTTGTCTGGGTGCGCTGATCGGGCAGTTGGCCGGGATGGCTGGAGGCCCGGATCGAGCCGCCGAGCCAACAGGGGAACGAAGTGGGGCATCCCGGGCACGGGGCAAACCGGGGCCTTCTCGTGTTTGCCCTGGTCAGGGGTGGTAGGTCGTGGGACTCGAACCCACAACCTACGGAGTAAAAGTCCGAAACCGTCGTATCAACGCCGTACTCTCCGTGCCATTCTCTGCTGGCCCGTCCGTATTGAGCCCCATTTCCGTGCCGCCCGATGCCGTCGCGTGCCGATCCGTTTCGGAACCGCCGACCCGACAACGAGCCGCCATGGGCCATTTCTCCTCATGATCAAATACATGAGGATTGCAGAAACCCGACCCCATTGAACCCGGGGCACATCGACTTTATCGGACTCGGTGGACATCACGCAGCCGTCGGTCGCGATGCCCGCGGTTACGAGGCGGTGACCCCGCCCACACCGCGTCGGTGTGGGCGGGGTCACGGAACGCGTTGAAGAAGGAGGATCGCCGGGCGTTCGATCAAACGCCGGCCAAGCCCGCACTGGGTGATCGCCGAGAACCTCGAACCAAGTCCGGGGAGGGCGGTCCGGATGGCTTGGAGGATTCACCATTGGTCAAGACGAGGCGCTTCCGCCAGAGCTTTGCAGTCTTCGCCAGGTGGGCCCGTCTCAGGGCCGCCCATGTCGCGGGATCGCCGCAGGATGCCGACGGCAAGTGCCGCGATCGCAGCGGCGCCGGTGGCGGCGAACAGGCGCTCGAACAGGCCGCTCAGCCCGGGGTCCATGACGCTGGCGGCGCCGAGTGTGAGGAACAGGACCGCCGTCCCGCGGGCCGGCCAGGCCCATGGCTGCCAGCCTGGAATGCGCCGCATGGCGTGGGCCAGGAAGAAGCCGGCTAGCACGAGCACCAGTAGGCCGATCGAGGTGAGGGCGTTGTCCAGCTTCCCGCCAGAGTTCGAGATCATCCGGGCGGTGGTGCACCCCGGGTCGGCCATCCGGCAGGCCACTCGTTCGAACGGGCTCAGCAGGTTGCCAAGGCCGGCGACCGAGAGGGCGAGCAGAACCGAGCCCACCGTCGCGGCCCAGCCCCCGGGGCACAGTGCGGGCCAGACGGAGCGGAGCGTGAACAAGATCGTCGCGGCATCGCAGAGCGTGAACACGATCAGCAGGAACGTCGGGTGCGGTGCGGTGCGCGCGTACATTTCGCTGATGGAATGAGCGAGGACGCGGTACCGCGGACCCTGCCAGGAAGCGGCGGCGAGCCAGCTCGCCACGAAGATCACCTGCGCCGTGATGCCCACCCGCGCCCAGCGCCGGGTGCTTGCCGACCGCCGGGGCGGGCCGTGCATAGGGCTGAGTACGTCCGAATAGTCACTGGATAGTCACTGGCCATTTCATGGTCCTCTCGTCCCGACCACGGCACCGCGGCGGAGGTGTGGTGGGCCTCTGGCGATGTAGTTGGCTCTTCACAATCGGGGTGCGACCTGCACGTGCGTGATCAGGCTGCTTGTCGAGTTCACCGGCGACTGCCTGGCGGCCCGGGGGCTGGAGGCGCCGAAGCGCGACGCTCGGTCGACTGTTTGGTCAGGTGGGGAGTTCGGTGATGCTGAGGGCGAAGTTCAAGTTTCCTACTCCGTGGTTGGCGAGGCCTACTGTGACCAGGCCTGCTCCTTCGAGCCAGTGCGCCATTTTCAGGTCGCCGACGTCCAGTGGGCGTAGTCCGAGGCTTTCGATGAACGTCTCCACGCTTGTCTTGGCCTGCGCGTTGTCGCCGGCGATGAAGACGTCGGGCCGGCCCGTCTCCAGGACGTGGCGGAAGATGGTGTTGAACGCCTTCACCACGGTTGCGTCGGCCGGGGCCGCGTTGGCGACTTCCTGTGCGATCGAGGTGTCCTCGGGGTGGGTCAGCCCGTCGAACGTGGAGTTGAAGGGGTTGCTGATGTCGACGATGACCTTGCCCGCCAGAGCGTCTGCGTACTGGGTGACGACCGGTAGGACACCGTCGTGCAGCAGGGCCATGATGACGATGTCTCCGGCCGGGGCGGTGCCCCATTGTCCCGTCGTGGTGCCGCCGCCGAGAGTGGTGGCCAGGTCGGCGGCCTTGGACTGATCGCGGCCCATGATCTCGACGGTGTTGCCGCCCGCTACCGCCCGCGCGCCGATGGTGCGGGCCATGTTCCCGGTGCCGATGATGCTGATGGTGCTCATGAGGTGTCCTGTTCTGGTGGTGTGTTGTTCGGTTCAGATGGCGGTGGTGCCGCCGTCGGCGATGAGTTCCATGCCGTTGACGTAGCTGGAGTCGTCGGAGGCGAGGAAGAGGGCGGCGGTGGCGATTTCGTCGGGGCCGCCCATCTGGCCGCGGGGGATGAGGGACTCGAACTGGCGCTTGGTGGCCTCGTCGAAGAGTTCTTCCTGCTTGGCGGTGGCGACCTGGCCGGGGGTCAGGACGTTGACGCGGATGCGGCGGTCCTTGAGTTCGTTGAGCCAGACGCGGGCCCAGGCCTGTTGGACGGCCTTGCTGCCGGCGTAGACGCTCCAGCCGGGGAAGGCGCCGAGGGAGGCGTTGGAGCCGGTCATGAGGATGGAGCCGCCGTCGTTGAACAGCGGGAGGGCCTTTTGGACGGTGAACAGGGTGCCGCGGGCGTTGAGCCCGAACCAGGTGTCGAACTGGGCCTCGGTGATCTCGCCGAGCGGGGCGGGCTCGCCTCCGCCGGCGCTGGCCCACAGCACGTCGAGGCCGCCCTTCTCCCGCTTGACGGTGTCGTACAGGCGGTCCAGGTCGTCCAGGTCGGCGGCGTCGCCCTGGACGCCGGTGACGTTGCGGCCGATCTGCTTCACGGCCTCGTCCAGGACCTCCTGGCGGCGGCCGGTGATGAAGACGTGCGCTCCCTCCTGGACGAACAGCTTCGCGCCGGCCAGCGCCATGCCGGTGGTGCCGCCGGTGATGACCGCTACCTTGCCGTCGAGCTTTCCCATGATGGGTCCCTTGGGTCGGTGGTGCCGTAGTGCACCTGGAGCGACGGTGTTATGTACACCGCTCTGTGTGCTTACAGTACGGGACGGGCGGCCGGGCCGCAAGCTATGTACACCGCCCGTTACCCGGCTGGGGTAGCATGGACCCATGACGGAGTTGGACAAGGGCCCCACGGGCCGCCGCCGCGGCCGGGGCGCCCGCGAGCGCATCCTCAGCGCGTCCCGGCAACTGTTCCGCGAGCAGGGCATCAACCGCACCGGCATGGACCAGCTCTGCGCGGCGGCCCAGGTGTCCAAGCGCACGGCCTACCAGCACTTCACCGGCAAGGACGAACTCGTCGCCGAGTACCTGCGCCGGTTCGACCCCTCCATCCTGTCCGGCGTGTTCGACCGCACCGACCTCACGCCCCGCGAACGGCTCCTCGCCGCCTTCGACATCCCCCCCACCACACCCCTGTGCCCCTACATCGCCGCCGCCGTCGAACTCCACGACCCCCAGCACCCCGCATCCCAGTACGCACGCCACTACAAGGAAGCCGTCGCCGCGCGGCTCGCCGACACCGCCCGCCAAGCCGGCGCCACCGACCCCGAACAACTCGGCGAGCAACTCGCGCTGCTCATCGACGGCGCAGCGGCCCGCACCCGGGTCCTCAACGCCGACGCCTTCCCCACCGCCGCCGCCATCGCCGCCGCCCTCATCGACAACGCCATCCCCGCCACAGCCGGCGACGACCGGCAACGCGAACAAGCGCCAAATTGACCCGGCACCCCGCGACCGGGCTGGACGCCATCCCGGGTCGCGCGCCCGCACCCGCTGGTACGCGACACCAGCCGCCCGGCACCTGGCCCGGACCTGCCCGCTTTGCGGAACTGGACGCCCCCGCCGAAGGCCGCAGCAGAAGCCGCCGGCGAGACCGGCGGCCCCTTAAGGCGACTTGCCACGCCTCATCCACTCCACCGCGGTGCTCTCCTCGCGGGGCAGCACAGCGTTGACTTCTGCACCGGGCCAGCTGAACCATTCATGCTGATCATCAGTGCGCGGCCCAACTCGGCCACGCCACCCCGAAACGAACGCCAACAGGCGGGCAGCCGACACGTCCGGCTGAAACCCGCCGTCGGGTTCTGGATCCCACGGACCGACTCCCGACACTACGAACGGCGGACCGCCGGCGATCAGCCGGGTTGAGCCGCGTCCGCAGCACGTACTTCCAGTCGGTCTCAGGTGCTTCGGGGCCCTCAGACAACTTCTGGCCGAAGAACGGAACCGGCTCAGAGGTCGGCCGCAACAGCGCCACCCCGTCAGGCCATTTCGCTCTCCAGCTCATAATGAACGGGGGTAAGTCGACCTACTCAAGCGTGTCTTGAGGCGACATCGCCTCCACGCTGCCACATCTCATAGTTCCCGCATTCTGCCGTGATCTCGGCCGTCGACTGAGCCGCAGTGACGAAGTCATCTACTACCGGCGAGGCGTGCGATGCCGCCACCGCGAGGCACACCTGATCGGGCGCCAGATCCGGGATGGGCACATAGACGATGTCCGGATGCGAGTAGAACACGGACGCCGAACGGGCCAGGAAGGAGATGCCCCGTCCGGCCGCGACATGCTCGAGCGTCTCGTCCACGCCGCGCACCGGGTACCCGGCATTGGGGAGCGGGCGCTTGGTGGGCTGCGTGCTCGGGGCACCGTGCCAGACCAGCGGTTCGCCGGCCAGGTCGGCCTCGGTGACCTCCTGCTTGCCGGCAAACCGGTGTCCGGCGGGCAGTACCGCTACACGCGGCTCGGTGTACAGCGGAGTGACGCGCAGGCCGGCCTCGTCGATGGGCAGCCGTACATAGCCGACGTCGATGCGGCCGTCGAGCAGCATCGCAGCCTGGTCGTCCCCTTCGATCCGCAGCACGTCCACGACCACGTCCGGGTGCCGGTCCTCGAACGCACGGGCCGCCGGGATGACTGCAATACCGGCCCGGAAACCGACCATCAGCCGCCGCTTGCCGCTCGCGGCCGCGGACACCCGGCGGCGGACCGCGTGGGTTGAGGCGAGCAGTGGACCCGCGTCGGCCAGCAGTTGCCGGCCCGCATCTGTCAGCTCTACACCGTGGCGATCCCTGGTGAAGAGCGAGGCGCCGAGATCCTTCTCGAGCGCGCGGATCTGCCGGCTGAGCACCGGCTGTGCGATGTGAAGCTCATCGGCGGCGCGGCCGAAATGCAGCCGGTCGGCCACGGCGACGAAGTAGCGCAGTTTGCGCAGATCCAGATCCATAGAACCCCCCAGCCCGGTGATGCCTCCACGGTATCACCACGACTTCAATAGGTCTTGGACGTAACTCAGCCCCGATGACAGCATGAAGAACAGAAACGCAAGGGCGTCGAAGTGAATTCGGGATAAGAATTCGACAGCAGGGCCAAAGCCCGGAAAGCAGGAACACCGATGAGCAGCATCAGCATTATCGGACTGGGAAACATGGCCCGTGCTTTGGCCGGCCGGGCACTCGCCGGCGGTAACGCCGTCGAGATCATCGGCCGCGACCAGGCCAAGGCCAAGGAATTGGCCGCCACGCTCGGCGGCGCCACGGTCGGGAGGTCCGGGGCCGCCCCGACCGGGGACATCGTGCTCCTCGCCGCGCCGTACGCCGGCGCGGCGGCGGTGGTGAGGGAGTACGGGGACGCACTGCGCGGCAAGATCATCGTTGACATCACCAACCCCGTAGCCCCCGACTTGCGGGGCTTCGTCGTTCCCGACGACAGTTCCGGTGCACAGCAGATCGCCAAGGCGGCTCCCGACGATGCGCATGTCGTCAAGGCGTTCAACACTGTGTTCTCCCACGTTCTGGCGGGCGGCCCGGCCGAGGACCGCCCTCTGGACGTGTTCATCGCCGGCGACGACGCGCAGGCGAAGGCACGCGTGTCGGCGTTCGTCGAGAGCCTGGGGCTGCGCCCCTGGGACATCGGGGAACTGTTCATGGCGCGGGCACTGGAGAACGTCGGCCTGCTGGAGTTGGGCCTCATGAACCACTCCGTCAAGCACGCCGATTTCTCCCTCGGCATCACCCTTCTCGGCTGAGCGCACCTCTACCACTACCTCTCGTGCCGTATTACGCCGGTTCACTTACGGCACGGGAAGGCCCTGCACCTACCCTCACAAGGACAGTCAGATGCGCGTATTCGTCGCTGGGGGGACCGGCCATTCCGGTTCGTACATCATCCCCGAGCTCATCGCCGCCGGGCACGAGGTCACCGGCCTGGCCCGGTCGGACGCTTCCGCGGCGGCCCTGTCCGCGCTCGGCGCGAAGGTGCGTCGCGGCGACCTTCAGGATCTCGACGGGCTCAAGGAGGCGGCCTCGGGCTCCGATGGCGTCATCCACGTCGCCCACAGGCAGGAACTGCTGCCCTCCGGCGGAATGGACGCCGTGGCCGCTGCGGAGCTCCCGATCATGCTCGCGTACGGGGAGGCACTCGCGGGAACCGGAAAGCCGCTGGTCACGGCGGGAAGCATGGGCTCGCCCGGGAACCTGGAGCGGCCGGCCACCGAGGACGACCCGGCCCTCCCCGCCGGCGAGGAGCACAAGGGCACCCTGCGGGTCCGCAACGTCGTGGAAAGGGCCGTTGTCGACCTCGCCGAGCAGGGGGTGCGATCTTCGGTCGTCCGTATCGCCAACATCGCGCACAGCACGACCGATCGTGCCGGCTTCCTCCCCACGCTGATCGCGCTCGCGAAGGAGAAGGGCTTCGTCGGCTACCACGGCGACGGCGCGAACCTATGGAACGCCGTGCATATCCGCGATGCCGCCACCTTGTTCCGCCTGGCGCTGGAGAAGGGGCCGGCCGGCAAATACTGGCACGCGGTCGAGGACGGGGGCATCACGTTCCGCGACATCGCCGAGGCCATCGCCAGCCGCCTGGGCCTGCCCGCCGTGAGCGTCCCCGACGATGCCCTGATGACACCGGGGTACTTCGGGTTCCTCACCAATATCGTCACGCAGAGCTACCCGGCGTCCAACCTCATCACCCGCCGGACCCTCGGCTGGGAACCCACCCAGCCCGGACTGCTCGCCGATCTGGACAACGGCCATTATTTCCCCGCCGGCTGACGGCGGGAACCCGGATCGCAACGAGCCCGGCAACCGGCAAGTTCGGCTCCTCTGAAGGACGTTGAGACTATGACGACTGTGGGATTCATCGGAAGCGGAAGCAACGGCAGGACCCCCGCGCGACTCGCTGTCGGGGCCGGACACCAGGTGGTGCTCAGCTGACAGCGGAGGTCACGACACGGCCAGAGCCGCGGCAGCCTGCTATCCCATCAACAGGCCGCACCTCGCCCGGCGGAACGCTAGGCATAACCAGGTCGCTTGGCGGCTACCCGACCCGCCACACACCATGCACGAGGCCGGACGCGGTAATGGTGATCGAGCAGGCGACCTCCTGCCCGGGGTCCGGGAACCGCAGTGCGGTTTGCGGCTGGCGCCAGGGGGTGGTGTGCCGCTCGGAAACTCGGCTTCGTGCTGCGACCTGGGGTGTCGCTGAAGGATCAGTGCCGTGGCTGGGGCCATCTCGAGGTGTTGTTGTCGCTGATCTATCGGTTGCTCAGGTGCCTGCTCGGCTTGCTGGTGATGCTGCTTCGGTCGGACTTATCCAAGGAGGTCGAACTCCTGGTGCTGCGTCAGGAGAACCAGGTGCTGCGCCGGCAGGTGCGTGGCCGACCACAGCGCGATCACCTCGACCGGCTCTGGTTGGCGGCGTTGTCCCGGCTGGTTCACCGCCGCCGGGGGGCTGACGTCTTCCCGGTCACCCCGGCCACGATCCTGCGCCGGCACCGCCACCTGGCCGCCCGGAAGTGGACCTACACTGACCGGCGCCGACCGGGACGGCCGCCTTGCTCATGCCGAAAACCCATCCATGCAGGTCATGCGGCATGCTGGTACTGGTTGAGGATTCCACCGAGACGTTGGTGTCTTCGTACGTTCAGATCGGCGATCTGGTCGGGGTCGGTGATCGGTGGAGGCAGCGGAGTGCATGGGCGGGCGTTGGAAATGCCGCGGTGCGGCCGGTGCTCGTTGTAGAAGGTCTCGAACTCGCGCAGCGTGTGGAGCAGGTGGCGCTGGTTCCAGATCAGGGTCCGGTCCAGCAGTTCGCGGCGGCAGGTCTGCACCCACCGTTCCATGATCGAGTTCATCGGTGGCCTTCGCACCCCGGTGAGCACGATCTTGATGCCCGCGTCGGCCAGGACCGCGTCGAACAGCTCAGGGAACTTGCCGTCACGGTCCCGGATCAGCCACCGCGCACGGCACCCGGCGTCCTCCAGGTCCATGACCAGGTTCCTTGCGGCCTGCGTCACCCACGCGGCCGTTGGATGGGCGGTCGCGCCCAGGACGCGGATCCGGCGGGTGCGGTGCTCGATCACGGCCAGCACGTACAGGCGCGCCCCAGTCAGGGGTGACGGTCTCCAGGAAGTCGCAAGCCAGGAGGGCGTCGCTTTGGGACCGCAGGAACGACGCCCATGTGCCGGATGCGCGTTGGGGTGCCGGGTCGATCCGACGTCCTTGCTTGCGGATGGAACGCACGGTCGGCGGCCGGCCCGGCCGTTTCGGCCTGGACCGGGCAGCATGCCGGCGCCGGACAAGGTCACGGTGCCAACGCAACACCGTCTCCGGACGCACCAGCAACCGCATCCCGCGAAGCGCCTCGGGTGTCAGACGGTGCAGCCACGCCGCCAGGAACGCCCGGTGAACCGCACCTTCTGCCCGCTCAGCTGAGGTTCCAGTATCGCGAGCTGATGACGCAGCACCAGAAATCTCGGTGTCTTTGTCCCCATCACTCATCGGAACCAGGCGCATCATCGCGAAGGTGTTCGTCACCGTCAGGTAGGCCAGTCGCAACAGCACAGCCGACCATCATGGCGCCGTGAGCGCCTCCCGTACGGCCGTTCGCAGCTGAACGACCAGCAGCACTGCACCCGTAATCGATCATCAGCCGCATGGGCTCTCACCTGCGCGGATGGTATTTTCGGCACCCGTACGGTCGAGGCGTGGGCCGCAGTGGCTGTGGTCGTGAGCGCGGCCGCCCCCGCCGCGGCCGAAAGCCGGAGATTGCGCTCACCTCGGGTCGAGTCGATGGCTACCGATCGCTGCCGGTGCAGACCGGTAGCGCGCAACGCAACCTGCCCTAGATCTAAGTCAATTGCTTGACTTAGATCTGTGTTGCTGGGAGCCTCTGCGCTTGTCAGGCAGATGGCGGGGCGCGGCGATGCGGCCGCGTCCTGGCGAAGGAGGAAGGTCGATGCCAGCCAAGGCACGTAGCCGGGATGGAGCGCGGCAGGACCGTGCCGCCGCGACGCGGGAGCTGATTCTGGTCACCGCCGAGCGGTTGTTCGCCGAGGAGGGCCTGTCGGTGTCCAACCGTCAGGTCAGTGCGGCCGCCGGGCAGGGCAACAATTCCTCGGTCGGCTACCACTTCGGCGACCGGGTGGAGCTGGTGCGGGCGATCCTGCAGCGGCACAGCCCGCCGGTGGAGCGGCTTCGGGCGGAGCTGGTCGCCGACGCCGCCGACACCCAGGACCTGCGCGTCTGGCTGGGATCCCTGGTGCGGCCGTTGCCGGAGTACCTGGCGAGCCTGCCCGGTCCCACCTTCTTCGCTCGGTTCGGCGCGCAGGTGATGGTCGACCCCGGATACCGCGAACTCGCGATCGAGGACGCGATGTCCTCACCCTCGCTGCACATCATCCTGGGCCGGCTGGACCGGCTGCTGCCCGATCTGCCGACTCCGCTGCGGACCCAGCGGCGGGTCATGACCCGCCAGCTGATGGTCTTCACTTGGGCCGAACACGAACGCGTTCTGGCCGAGGATCCGAACGGTCCGCACCTGGACTGGCCCCAGGCGGTGGCCGGACTCGTCGACGCCTTGACCGGGCTGTGGCAGGCACCGGTGAGCGACTGAGAGCGAAGCGGCCCACCCGCGAACCTGGCACGGCCCCATTCCCCGCGAGGAGATCCCGTGACCCGCCGCCGACGAGCGACATCACCGATCATCAGCCGCTGGACCGCGAGCCGCACGAGCGCCGGCGCCCCGGCCGTGTCCGCCGCTGCGGCCACGATCACCGCGGGCGGGGCGACCGCGCACGCGGCCCCGCAACGCGGGACGGCCGCGCTGGTGGCCGCGATGACCCTGGAGGAGAAGCTGTCGTTCGTCCAGGGCCGCTGGGATGACCCGCAGTTGCAGACCATCGGCGAGTCCGGATACGTGCCCGGGGTGCCCCGGCTGGGAATCCCGCCACTGCGGCTGACCGACGGCCCCGCCGGTATCCGCGCCGCCCAGCCGGCCACCGCCCTGCCGGTGCCGGTCGCGCTCTCAACACCATCCGCGTCCCCTACGCCGGCCGCAACTTCGAGACCGACAGAGAAGACCCGCTGGTCAGCTCCCGGACGGTCGCCCAGACCGTCCAAGGCGTCCAGAGCGCGGGGGGCGATCGACACCACCAAGCACTCGGCGGCCAACAACCAGGAGACAGACCGGCAGACCATCAACGCCCATGTCGCAGAACCCGCGACTCGACATCGGCAAGGCGCTGGAACACGCCCTTCCCCTTCTGCTCGCCGCACCGGTCACGCCGTCCGACCGGTCCTCGCCATCGAACTCTCCCACCGCGGGGGCACGACCTCCGGCTGACCCTCTGACCGCCCGAACCGTCTCCCCTGGGTCACGGCCTGGCTGCTGCCCCGGGAGCACTCATCCCTATTGAGAATGGAGTTCTTCTCTTCTGCAAATATTGTTCACTTTCCATGGTCGCGCACATGTGACCACCCACCCCCTCGGAGGTCGTACTCCATGAGAACCGTTCGACACAGCACCTGGTCGCGAGCGCTCGTAGCCGTTCTCGTCGTCGCCACGATGACGATAGGCGGCGCGGTGACGCCGGCAACGGCGGCTCCCGATGGGTCCGCCGCCGGCGCCGCTTCCGGCCGGGCCGTTCCACCGGCGCCCAAGCCAGAGCCGATCAAGGTCAGTGAGCTGCCGCTCCCGCCCGTCGCACCGTCCACCTCGGCCGGCGCATGCACTCCGGCGACCAACCCGCACGGCACCGGGTGCATCGGCAAGGCGACCAGCATGCAGTCGGGAGACTTCCTGCCCGACGGGCACCACGTCCTGGCCACAGTCGGCTTCACCGGTGCGCCCGCCGCGCCCGACCCCGCCGCCGACTACACCGGCAAGCAGCTCATCATCGTCAAGACCGACGGGAGCACCTTCCCCAACGGCGACGCCTGGAAGTGCGTCACGTGCGGTGTTCCCGACGCCAACGCGGTCGGCCGCAGCCCGGCGATGGACTATCCGCAGGCGTTCAAGGACGGCAGGCGCGCGCTGGCCGGCACCAACATCATCGACTGCGGCCACTACCGGCTCACCAGTTCCGCCTGTACTCCGGCCCGCGTCCACATCTATCCGATCCGCTGGAACGTCACCGCCGACGGATCCGGCGCGGGCGGCAGCATCCGCGAGTTGCGGCTGCACCCCGACAACGTGCACCTGGGCTTCAACGCCGCCACCGTCACGAACGGCAAGTTGAACCAGTACGGCTACTTCGCGCGGCTGAAGTTCGACCCCGCGCCGAAGACAGGGACACCGCTGGCGCCCCGCTACGACCTGGTCAAGGTGACCCGCCTGTTCGACCCCGCCCCCGGCAAGCAGTCCGTCACCGTCGACCCGCACCGCCCCGGCCGCCTGAAGATCAACCCGCAGGCCATCTCGGTCGGCGAACTGCGCGGCTTCTCCGGCACCGGTGACGAGGTCTCCTACATCGGGTACCCCGACGAGTCGTCCAACATCGACGTCTTCGCTGCGAACCTGCGGACCGGCAAGGTCCGCCGCCTCACCAGCAACCCCGAATACACCGACCCGATCGCCATCTCACCCGACGACCGCTGGACCGTCGCCATGGACACCCGCGGCTCGAACCGGCAGATGTTCCTCGCCGCGATGCGCGCCATCCCGCCCGTCACGGACCTGATCACCACCAGCGCGGTCTCCTCGACCCGCAACAACGGGCAGCGGCGCTTCTTCCAGCCCTACCTCATCGACCGGTACGGCGACCGCGGCGCCTACCAGGGCCAGCAGATCAACGCCGCCGGCGACGGCGGACCCGGCGCGATCAACGACCCCAACTGGAACGGCATGGCCGACCCCCGATGGTCACCCGACGGCACCAGCATCGTCTACTGGCAGGCCCTCGCCGTCCCGCCCGCCTGCGGCGGCGCCAACCCGCTGCCGTGCGAGAACTCCACCGAACCCGGCGGACGCACCGCACGCATGATGATCGCCCACCTCACCGACCGTAAACCGCTCAAGCCCCGGCACGTCACCGTCGCCTCCGACACCGTCCCGTGGGGGACCCCGTACGTGCCGGGCAGCGCCACCCCGGCCCGGCCCTACCCCCCGCAAGGGCACTACACCCTGCCCGGCAAGCGGTCCGGCTCCGCGGCGGTGACCATCACCGAAAACACCAACCACACCGCGATCAGCACCGTCTCCGTCGCCTACCGGAACTACTCCGACGACGGCGCCCACATCCTCAACGGCACCGAAAGCGTCACGACCACCAACCCCAGCCCTACGCTCAACAAGGTCGACTGGTACTCCGACCTCGTCCAGACCGGACGCGACCACGGCACCAAGAAGACCGGCCCCGACGGATTCCACCTCACCATCGACGTCCTCACCAACCTCTTCCAAGCGACCGGGACACTCACCACCACCATCAACGGGCGCACCTACCGCCAACCCGCCAACGGAACCTGACCGCCGCCGAGGCGTCCCTTCCACGACGGCCCGCCCAATGTGACGCGGATCGACCGGGTCGCCGAGGGCGGGCACGTGGTGCGCCGGCGGATCCGCCGCTACCGCTACCCCGCTACCGGCCACCTCGTGGAGGAGGTCGAGGAGGACGTCGCGCCACCGGACTGGCGGGCGGCCGCCTGGGTGCTGGAACGCCGTCACCCCGACGGGTTCGCCCGACCCTCGCAGCTGCAGGCGCGCGAGTGCCGTCACGCCGTCATGACGGCATGCCGCTACCTCGCCGCTTGCGCGGCAGGGGCGCCTGGTGAGGTGCGATCCCATTCGGCCAGCGCTTTCCGAAAGCGCGTGGCCACGCTGGGCTCTCTCGCGGAGCTGCTTGGCGGGGTGATGCTGGGGGAGTGGCACGTCGCGGGGAGCGCAGGTGCGCTCATTGCGGTTTTGCTCTTCCGGCGGGGTGTGGTCCTCGCGCCGGTTCTGCTCGGCGGCGTGCCGGTCGGCGTGCTGGCGGGCGGTGAAGGAGCACCGTGAGGTGTACGCGGCCGCGGTCGCCGATCTGGTGGAGTTGGGCATTGCGTGGGGGCCGACGACGTGGGAATTGCGTGCCCAGCAGCCGAAGGCCAAGTGCCCGGTGTGCGGGCGGTGGTGGTGGGTGGGGCTGCGCAAGCGCAGCGACGCGGTGTACTGCTCGCCCAAGTGCCGGACGGTCGCCTGGCGCGAGCGCAACGGCCACGTGCCCAAGTGGCTGGCCGATCTCGGCGCACGCTCGGTCGAGGCTGGCGATCGGTAGCGTTCGCGGGAGCCGTCAAGTGTTCTGCGGGCGTCACGGCGTGACGTCTGGACGTGACGTTAACCGCTTCGGACGTCGCCCGGCACCGCGGCGGGGAATGGGGTCCGTGCTTCTTCTGACCGAGGAGCAGAACCAGCCCGTCGGTGGTGTAGCGGGCTACAGTGAAGCGGCTACGTCCCGATGGGTCGCCAACGGCTCCCCAGGAGAGACAGCCGCGCGAATCGCGTCCTCCGCTCGTCCTGTCACACAGCCGATCCTGACCCAGTCCATAAGGACTGTCGACGCCGACTCATGGTACGAACTCAGGGAGCTCGTGGACTGGTCGGTCAGGTCCCCTGTGGAGCTGTCTCCTTTGCGGTTCTGCCGGGTGAGTGTCATCATCGCGGCATGATCTTCTACGGAAAGGGCGTCCTGCGCCCCAGCCGGTGAGCCCCGGCCAGTGGGAGCCAGGCCGTGGTCCCGTCGATGACCGGACCACCCTGCTGGCCCATGCTCTCGCTCTGAACGCACTGCACGGCCCGGGCCCCTGGCCGGACGGCGGGTTCCCGCTCCCCGACGAACCGTCCCGCCGCAGCGGCGAGGACGGGCCCCTCATGACGAGCGTGGTGCTCGATGGCGTCCGGACCCACCACTTCGGCGCGGCCTCGGAATCGGAGGCCGTCACGCAAGTGGCCGATCTCCTGGTAGCGGCCGTGTCAGCCTTCCCCGACGTCGCGTCGTTGGCCCGGCTGCATGAGGTCCTCGCGCGGCAGCCTGCGGTCGATCTGGCTGATGACCTGGTCAAAGAGCTTCGATCACGCAATCTGCCTCGTGCACCGCTGCACGGGGTCGCGCGGCATCTGACCGAGTACGGCTCAGCGCGAAATGCCGTCAAGCTGGGCATCGTGGTGCTGGGGGAATGCGGAGACGAACGCGACCGCGAGCTGCTGCTCCTGCTCGGCGCGCTCGAGGAACTCACCCTGTACGCCGTGGTGGCCCTGGTGAAGACCCAACCAGGCCGGCAACGCGCCGCCTATGAGCTGGCGCGGCGGGTCAAGGACTGGGGACGGATCCACGCGGTGGAACGCCTGAAGGGCAGCAACGATCCCGAGATCAAGGCATGGCTGCTGCGTGAGGGGTTCCGCAACGGCGTTCTGAACGATTACTTGGCGCACATCGCCGCAACGACCGGGGAGCTCTACACCGCCCTCCTGGAACCCGAGGTGGACCAGGCCCTGCTGAAAGGCGCCGGGAACATCCTCGCCACGCTCGCCGTCATCGGCGGTCCGGCCAAGGACATGACCGACTACGACGACGCCGTGCCCGCCATGCACCGCTACGCCGAACTCGTCGCCACAGCCGAACCGACGCTGGACATGCTGGATGATCTGCTGACCATCAACCGGTGCGCGTTGCGGTCTGACGCGGGCATCGACTGGCCCCGGGGCGAGCCCGAACGCTTGACACATCGCTATGAGGAACTGCTGGCCAGACCCGTCTGGCGCGAGCTGGTGCTGGCGGCCCTGGACGATCCACCCGACTGTGGCCCGTACGGCTTCAACACCGCGTTGTCCTGCGCCGGCCGTCTCGGCATGCCGGTGCTTGCCTGGGCGCTCCGCCACCTGGAACAAGATCCGTCCAGTGCCTATGCCTGGAGCTGGGCGGTCAACCACTCCAACAGCGAGACCGTCGGTTCCGTGATCGCCCTGGCCATGCGGATCCTCCCGCTCGATGTGCTCACCAGCGGCCCCACCCTCAGCCGCGGTTTCGGGCCCGAACACACCCTCGATCGAGTGCTGGCCGCGGTCATCAACAACCTGGACGAACATCCCGGCGCCGGCGTCGAGCTGCTCCGGATCTGCCTGTCCGCTCGAAACACGACGACGCGGCGCCGGGCGCTCCAGATCTTGACGTCCTGGCCTCCGGAGCACCGACCGAGCCGTCTTCGGGGCTGGATCAGCGCTGCCGCGTCAGCTGAGCCCGATGGCAAACTCCAGGAAGAGATGCAGGCCTTCCTGACCGGCTGAACCGACGACGGGTGCGGTACGAACACAGGAACCTTGTGACCTGGACAGGTGTCCCTGAGTTCGTACCGCACCCCGTCTCGGCTTCGCCACGGCAGGACCGTCCCGGAACACTCACCCCAAGGTCGTTCTCAGCGCTAACGGCTGTCCGTAGCGTTCCCAGCCCCCGGTCTACCTCGCTGTCGACGGCGGCCGAAGCACGAGCTGAGGACACCCCACGGCTGAGTGAGCGACGTGCTCTTCTGCCGCAGATTGGTTGGTCAGCGTTACGCCTGGTCCGGTTGTGTCCTTGCAACGTAGACCGTGTTGGTCGCGGTCCGGTTTTGGAAAGGGTTGTGGAATTCGACGACATGTGCTTGTGAAGCGTAAAACACCTGAGCGAGTACGGCATTGAAGTGTTCGTCCGGCGGGTCGTTGGACCATAGGGCGAACACGCCGCCTGGGTGGAGCCGGCCGGCGAGTCCGCGCAGGCCGCCGGGCTCGTAGAAGGGTGCATGGGCGGGGTCGAGCACATGCCGCGGCGAGTGATCGATATCGACGACGATGGCGTGGAAGCGGCGTCCCGGAATATCCGGATCGAAGCCGTGGGGATCGGCGGCGAGGGAGAAGAAGTCTGCATGGAGAAGGCGGCAACGCGGATCTGACGTCAGGTCTGCGCCCAGGGGCACCAGACGTCGTTGGTGCCATCCGATCACTTCCTCGAGTGCTTCCACGACGGTGAGTGAACGCACACGCGGGTCTTCCAGCACGGCGTGGGCGGTGTATCCGAGACCCAGCCCGCCCACGATCACGTCGAGGTGGGTGTCTGCCAGCGGCTCCAGGCCGAGCCGGGCCAGCGCGATCTCTCCGGCCGTGAATTGACTGGACATGAGGAAGTCATCATCGAGCTTGACCTCGTACACCTCGGTGCCCGAAGCCGGGTCTCGTCGACGCCGCAGGCTGATGGCCCCCTTGGCCGTCTGACGCCAGTCGATCTCCTCGAAACGCGCGCTCACACACCCCTCCGTTCCCGTCTGCCGCACCCGCGGATTCCGTGGAAGTCCGACCGGTGGCCGCGGCCCGCCCCCCGGAAACGCCCCGGTCAGTCGGGCCGCCGCTGACGCTACCCCTCCCGCGGAGCATGGGACGGCACTGCAGATCAAGCCGACGGCTGATGTTGCCTCGAATCGGCGGTTTCGCCGGTGACGGCCGCGCCGGAACCGACGATGTGGCCTGCACGGCCGACAGCGACCGCCTTCACTTCGCCGTTTATCACCTCTAGAGCTCTGACGTGCAGACGGCCTGCACGGGTCATGAGGGTCATGGTGATGAACTCTCATGCCGCTGTGGGGTTCGTCTGCTCTGGCGGCAGAGCCGCACCGTCCCCGAGCCCAGCCAGGGGCATTGCGCGGTTCGTGACACGGCTTGCCTGTTGGGGTGGCCGGGTGGCCTCGGGAGTGTGCGGAGCGGTCTGCTGACAACGGGTTCGCCGCGCCGCAGGTATCCGCCTGGTCACCGTCGGCGCCGGTGGCCAAGCCGCCGCCAGGGCCGCGGTGTCGCCCGTGCAACCGCCCCGTTGAGTGTCGACGTGTAGGCGGCGGTGGTGCGGAACGCAGTTCGGATTGCCGGCGCCGAGGTTGCCGACCCAGCGTCCGCGACCTCTTGCCCCGGGTGCTGGTCGTCCTCGGGAAGCGGCCGTTGTCTTGGTGGCCTCCTATTGCTGCTGGTGAGCCACACGGGTAGCGCCTGGCGTGGACTCAAATCTTGTCTGGGTGCGCTGATCGGGCAGTTGGCCGAGGTGGCGAGGTGAGGGCTGCTGGATTGCTCACTGGGTTTGCAGGAGCACCTGAGGTTCCCCCCGTTTCACGGCCACCTGGGGTGAGATGGGTCAGCCGGTCGGTGGTGAGGTGCGGTGTTGTTCCTC
>NZ_BAAAMR010000086.1:0-40763 GCF_039529375.1 Actinomadura napierensis | reverse complement strand
CCCGCGCGGCGCCGGGGCCGGCGGCCGGCGATCAGCAGCGCGGGCGGCCCGCTGCGCCGCGCCGCCGCGTCCTGGCAGGACCTGCCGCCGGTGGACGCGGCGTCCCTGATGGCGATGCTGGCCAACGGGCTGAGCGCCCGGCGGCTGGTGCACCGGCCGCTGCCCGCCCCCGTCGTCCGCGACGCCTGGCACGCCCTCACCGCCGAGGAGGCGGTCCGGCGGCTGTCGCGCACCGCGGCCGAACCCGAGGCGGACCGCGAACCGCGCCCGGCGGCGGCGCCGCTGCGCCGGATGCTCGTCCGGCCGGGGAAGGCGGGCCTGCGGCTGGCCGCCGCGGTCCGGCAGGAACTCGACGACCCGCTGACCCCGGTGCTCGCGCTCGGCGCGGCGGCCTCCGCCGTCGTCGGCTCCAGCGTGGACGCGCTGCTGGTCAGCAGCGTCATGGCGGGCAACGCGCTGATCGGCGGCGCGCAGCGGATGCGGGCCGAGAAGGCCCTCGGCGAACTGATGCTGGGCCAGCAGGTCCGCGCCCGCCGGCTGCGCGCCCGCGCCGTCGCCGAGCCGGGCGACGAGCCGTTCGCGCACCTGCGGACCGCCGACGCCGAGCAGATCGCGGCCGGCCGGCTGCGCGTCGGCGACGTCGTCCAACTGCGCTCGGAGGACGTCGTCCCGGCGGACGCCCGGCTGCTGTGGGCCGAGTCGCTGGAGGTCGACGAGGCCACGCTCACCGGCGAGTCCGTGCCCGTCGACAAGAACGTCGAACCGTCGCCCGGCGCCGACCCGGCCGACCGGCACTGCATGCTGTACGAGGGCACCACGGTCGTCGCCGGCAGCGCGGTCGCGCTGGTCGTCGCCACCGCCGAGGCCACCGAGACCGGCCGCGCCGCCGCCCTCGCCGGGACCGCCGACGCCTCGTCCAGCATGCAGGCGCGGCTGGCCGAGCTGACCCACCAGGCGCTGCCCGCCACGCTGCTCGGCGGCGCGGCCGTCACCGTCCTCGGCATGCTGCGCGGCCTGCCGCTGCGGCGCGCCCTCGGCTCCGGCGCCGCGGACGCCGTCGCCGCCGTCCCCGAGGGCCTGCCGCTGGTCGCGACCGTCTCGCAGCTCGCGGCGGCGCGGCGGCTGTCGCGGCTCGGCGTCCTGGTCCGCTCGACCCGCGCGCTCGAAGCGCTGGGCCGGGTCGACACCCTGTGCTTCGACAAGACCGGCACGCTGACCGAAGGCCGGCTCCGGCTCGTCCGCGCGGCCGGCCCGACCCGCCCGCACCCGCTCAGCGGCGCCGCCGAGCGGCGCATCCTGCGCACCGCCGCGCGCGCCTGCCCGCCGCCGCGCAGCCGGCAGGTCGCGCACGCCACCGACCGGGCCGTCCTCGACCGCGTCGACGCCCTGCCGCCGGACGACCGCTGGACCCTGGACGAGGAGCTGCCGTTCGAGACCACCCGCGGCTTCTCCGCCTCCCTCGGCGACGACGGGTACCGGACGGTCCTCGCGGTCAAGGGCGCGCCCGAGGTGCTGCTGGCCAAGTGCACCCGGATCCACGCCTCCGCGCACCGCGACGAACCGCTCACCGCGTCCCGGCGCCGCGCCGCCGCCGCGACCGTGCGGCGGCTGGCCGGGCAGGGCCTGCGCGTGCTCGCCATCGCCGAGCGGCCCGTCGCCGATGCCGGTTCGGTGCGCGGGCGGATCGCCGAGCACGTCGAGGACCTCGCGCTGCTCGGCTTCATCGGCATCGCCGACACCCCGCGCCCCACCGCCGAGGAGGCCGTGCAGCGGCTCGGCGACGCAGGCGTCCGCACCACCATGATCACCGGCGACCACCCGGACACCGCCGCGGCCGTCGCCGCCGAGCTCGGCATCCCCGACGCGGACCGGGTCCTCACCGGCGCGGAGCTCGACGCGATGCCCGCCGCCGACCGGATCGCCGCCGTCCAGCGGGCCGCGGTCTTCGCCCGCGTCTCCCCCGCGCAGAAGGTCCGGATCGTCAAGGACCTGCGGCGGGCCGGCCGGGTCGTCGCGATGACCGGCGACGGCGCCAACGACGCCGCCGCCATCCGCCGCGCGGACGTCGGCATCGCCGTCGTCGGCCGCGGCTCCGGCGCCGCCCGCACCGCCGCCGACCTCGTCCTCACCGCGCCCGACACCGCGCTGATCCTGGACGCGCTGCGGGAGGGCCGCGCGCTGTGGCACAGCGTCCGCGACGCCGCCGCGATCCTCGTCGGCGGCAACGCGGGCGAGGTCTCCTTCACCGTCCTCGGGACGGCCCTCAGCGGGGACGCGCCGCTCAGCACCCGGCAGCTGCTCGTGGTGAACATGCTGACCGACATGCTCCCGGCGCTCGCCGTCGCGATCACCCCGGCCGGCTCGGGACCCGACGCGGCGCCGCTCGGCGGGGAGCCGGTCCGCGGCTTCACCGGCAAGGACATGCGGCGGGTCCTCGCCGTGCGCGGTACCGCCACCGCCGCCGCGGCCCTGGTGTCCTGGCAGCTCGGGCGGCTGACGAGCCTCGTCCCCGGCGGCCGGCGCAGGGCGTCGACGATGGCGCTCGCGTCGCTGGTGGGCGCCCAGCTCGGCCAGACCCTCATCTCCCGCTGGCGCAGCCCGCTCGTCATGGCCACCTGCGCCGTCTCCGCCGCCGCGCTGTTCGCGGTGATCGAGACGCCGGGGATCAGCGGGTTCTTCGGCTGCACCCCGCTCGGGCCGGGCGCCTGGACGGTCGTCACGGCGTCGGCGGCGGCGGCCACGATCGGGGCCGCCGCCGCGCCGCGCCTCCTGCCCGCCCGCTGACGCCGCGCTGCGCTTCGCCGGTCAGCCCATGCTCTTCGCGCCGTCCAGGGACTCGCGGATGATGTCGGCGTGCCCGGCGTGCTGGAACGTCTCGGCGGCGACGTGCATCAGCACCAGCCGGGCCGACCAGGACGCGTCCTCGTCGAACCAGGGCGCCTTGGGCAGCGGCTGGGCGGCGTCCAGGTCGGGGAGCGCGGCGATCAGTTCCTCGGTCCGGCGCGCGGTCTCGTCGTAGGCGGCGAGCACGCCTTCCAGCGTCTCGTCCGGCAGCAGCAGGAAGTCCTCGGCATGGCGCTTGAGGTCCTCCTGGGTCATGGCGTTGAAGTCGGGCATGGCGGACGGCCCCTCCACGATGAAGTCCACCCAGCTCCGCTCGCACGAGGTGACGTGCTTGATCAGCCCGCCCAGGCACAGCTCGCTCGTGGTCGTGCGCCGCCGGGCCTGGTCATCGGTGAGGTCGCGGACGGTGAAGCGCAGGAAGTGCCGGGCCTTGGCCAGCAGCGCCAGCAGGTCGGCGCGCTCGCCGGTCATCGTCGGCGCTCCGTTGCGGGTCTTCTCGGCGGTGTCGTTCATGGGCCTGACCTCCAGGTCGTCTCGTTCCGTCGGACAAGGTCCACGCTACGGGCCATAGCGGTCACTTTTTGACCTGAATTGCGAGAGAATGGAGGTCATGGCCAACACGAGCACCCGGACGCTGCGGCTGCTGTCGCTGCTGCAGAGCCACCGGTACTGGCCGGGCACCGAGCTGGCCGACCGCCTCGGCGTCTCCGTGCGCACCCTGCGCCGCGACGTCGACCGGCTGCGCGAGCTCGGCTACCCGGTCGAGGCGCAGCGCGGCGTCGACGGCGGCTACCAGCTCGCCGCCGGCGCGGCGCTGCCCCCGCTCCTGATCGACGACGAGGAGGCCGTCGCCCTGGCCGTCGGGCTCCAGGCCGCCGCGCAGGGCCCGGTGGAGGGCATCGCCGAGCCCTCCGTCCGCGTCCTGGCCAAGATCGAGCAGGTGATGCCGGCCCGGCTGCGCCGCCGCGTCGAGGCGCTGCGGGCCATGACCGTGACCGCCGGCTGGGGCGGCCCGTCCCGGACCGACGTCGACCCGGCCGTCCTCACCACCGTCGCGCTCGCCTGCCGCGACAACGAGCGGCTCCACTTCACCTACACCGCCGCCGACGGCCGCCGCACCGACCGCCATGCCGAACCCCACCGGCTCGTCTCGCTCGGCCGCCGCTGGTATCTCGTCGCCTACGACCTGACGCGCGGCGACTGGCGCAACCTCCGCGTCGACCGGCTCACCGATCCGCAGGGCACCGGCGCCCGTTTCCGCCCGCGCACCCTTCCCGTCGCCGACGCCGCCGAGTTCGTCCGGACCCGCATCGACAGCGCACCCCGCTCCTACCACGTCGAAGTCCTCGTGGACGTCCCGGCCCGAGTCGCCCGGGAGCGCATCGGCCGGTGGAGCACGGTGGAGGAGATCGACGCCGAGCACTGCCGCGTGCACCTCGTCACCGACTCCCTGGAGTGGCCGGCGATGGCGCTGGGCACCCTCGGCGCCGACTTCCGCGTCCTGCGCCCGCCCGAGCTGACCGACCTGCTCCACGATTGGGCGACCCGCTTCCACCGCGCCTCGACCGCCCCCGGGACGCGCCCCTAGCGCAGGGCGGACCGCCCGATGCGGCGTCCCCGCCCCGCCGCCCGCCGCTAGGCTCTCCCAGTGATCGAAGCCTGGCCGCGCTCCCCCCGGGCCGCCGAAGCCCCCCAGCACCATCGCCTCGCCCCAGCCCCCCGCACCGCCGAGAAGGAGACCGCCGTGGAGATCGCCAACGACGGGCCGGCCCCGCTCGCACGGCGGGACCCGGTCGCGACCGCGCCCGTCCGGGTCCTGGTCGCCGACGACCAGGCGCTGATCCGCACCGGGTTCGCGACGATCATCGACGCCCAGCCCGACCTGGAGATCGTCGGCGAGTGCGGGGACGGCCGCGCCGCCGTCGACCTCGCCCGGAGGCTGGCCCCCGACATGGTCGTGATGGACGTCCGGATGCCCGTGCTCGACGGCATCGAGGCGACCCGCCTGCTGGCCGGGGCCGACGTGGAGGACCCCGTCAAGGTCCTCGTGGTGACGACGTTCAACCTGGACGAGTACGTCTACGAGGCGCTGCGCGCCGGGGCGAGCGGGTTCCTGCTCAAGGACGCCCCGCCGGCGCAGCTGCTGCACGGCATCCGCACCGTCGCGTCCGGCGCCGCGCTGCTGGCGCCCGAGGTGACGCGGCAGCTCGTCGGCAGGTACGCGGCGCGGATCCGCCCCGCCGACGGCGCGCCGGGCGGCACCGCGCTGACCCCGCGCGAGCTGGAGGTGCTCCGCCACATCGCCGACGGCCTGTCCAACAGCGAGATCGCCGCGGCGCTGGTCATCAGCCATGAGACCGTCAAGACCTACGTGTCGCGCATCCTCACCAAGCTCGACCTGCGCGACCGCGTGCAGGCGGTCGTCTACGCCTACCGCAACGGCCTGGTGACCTGAGGGCCCGCGCCGGGCGTCCCGTCACGGCCGCCGGACCGCGGTGACGTCGAACTCCAGCATGACCTTCGGCCTGACCATGGCCCTCGTCAGGGCGCTCCCGCTCACGCCCCAGTCCTCGCGGTCGATCGGCACGCCGCCCTCGAAGCGGACCCGGAAGCCGTCCGCCGGGTCGTCCTCGGCCTCGATCAGCGTGAACTCGACGGTGACCGGCCTGGTCACCCCGCGGACGGTCAGGTCGCCGGTGACCGCGAAGCCGTCGTCACCGGACGGCCTCACCCCGGTCGAGGCGAAGGTGAGGTCCGGATGGGCCGCCACGTCCAGGAACGTCCTGCACAGGTATTCGTCGCGGCGCCGGTTGCGCGTCTGGATGCTGCCCGCCCGGATGGTGAGCCTGGCGCTGGACTTCGACGGGTCGCCGCCGTCCAGATGCGCCCCGCCCTCGAACTCGTCGAACCGGCCGTACACCTTCGTGGTCAGCGTGTGCCGGGCGACGAAGCCGATCCGCGTCCGGGCGGTGTCCAGCACGTAGTCGCCGGTCAGTTCGCTGAGCGTGGTCACTGTCGTCATGCTTCGGCTCCTCAGGGAAAGAATTCAGGCCCGCCAGCACGACGACACAGGCGCTCGAATTGTGAGGCGCTCCCAGGGAGCCGGAGAACGATCGCCGCGACCGGGCTCGTTGTGGCCGTGCACCGCGCCGTGCACGCGTTCACCTTCTGACCCGCCACACGCGGGCGTCGGACGCTCGGTTCGCAGCTCAGATCAGCGCTGCGACGGCGGCGTCCACGTCGACTTCGGTCGTGTAGAGGTGGAAGGCCAGCCGTGCCGCGCCCTTGCGGACGGAGGCGCGGATGCCGGCCGCCGCGAGCCGCTCGGATGCGGTCGCGCACGGCCGGGCTCACGTAGCAGAAGGCGGTGCCGCGCGGGCACATCAGCCACTTGTACGCCGAGACGGCCAGGACGTCGAAGGACGTCGCGTCGACCGGGAGCCAGCCGACCGCCTGCGTGGCGTCGGCGACGACGAGCGCCCCGTGCGCCCGCGCCGCCGCGACGACCTCGTCCGCGGCGGCGACCTCGCCCGTCGCGGACTGGACGAGGCTGAACGCGACCGCGTCCGTGCGCTCGTCGATCGCGCCGGGCAGGTCGGCGGGCGGCACCGTGCGCACGTCGAGATCGTGGACGAGCCAGGGGAACAGGTTCGACGTCTGCTCGATGTCGGGGACGACGACGCGCGAGCCGGGCGGCAGCGAGGCCGCGACCGGGGCCAGCACCTGCGAGGCGGAGGCGCCCACGGCCACGTCGTCGGGCGCCGCCCCGACCAGGCGCGCGAACGCGGTGCGCGCGCGGCCGGTGGACCGGTCCCACTTGTCCCAGCCGTTGGCGCCGCGACGCCATTCGGCCAGCGCGCTCTGCAGCGCCTCGAACGCCGGTTCCGGTGGCACGCCGTAGCTCGCGGTGTTCAGCCATCCCGGCTCCGGGTCCCACATGCGTAGCGCTTCGTCCAGATTCACCCTGAAGAGCCTAGACGGGCGCGGTCACTCCAGATCGAGCCCCTTGGGGACGTCCGTTGGACGCAGCTCCGCTCGAATCCGGAGGTAGCGCACCGAGTGGCGCCAGCGGCCGTGCTCGGTCGCGGCGTCCACGCTGATCTCCGCCACGAGGTCGGGGACGACACGGACGTACGGGGTCGGCTTCTCGGCGCCGGGCATACCTCCGGCCCATCCCGCGGGCAGTTCGGCAGGCCAGGGATGCTCGTCTCCGGCCGGCCTCAGGAGGGCGGCCACCGCTTGGGCCGTGGCGGGGGTGAGCGGTGCGGAGCGGGCGACGACGCGCAACCGCCCGCTCTGCTCGTAGCGGCCGAGGATCAGGGTCTGGGGCGCGTCGATGCTTCCGGTGACGCCGCCGATGACGGCCTCGGTCGTGGTGCGGTGCTTGACCTTCCACCAGCCGCGCTTGCCCTCGCGGTACCGGCCGGTGGCGGCCTTGACGACCAGGCCTTCGATGCCCTGGGCGGGCAGGATCTCGAACCACAGCCGGGCCTCGCCGGCGTCGCGCATCTGCGGGCACAGGACGACCAGGGAAGCGTCCGGGACGTCGGCGAGCAGACGTTCGAGGGCCTCACGACGCTCGGCCAGCGGCCTCGGCCGGTAGTCGGTTCCGCCGGCTTCCAGCACGTCGAACACGACGTAGTGGCACGGCTCGGCCAGGGCGAGGTCGCGCCGCCGGCGTCCGGCGACATGGCGGCGCTGCAGCGCGGCGAAGTCCAGGCGCCCGTCTCGTCCCCAGCGGACGATCTCGCCGTCCACCACCGTTCCGGGCGGGAGGACGTCGAACACCGCCAGGACGACCTCGGGGAACGCATCGTTGAAGGGCTTCAGGCGCCGCGACCACAGGCGGACGCCGCCGTCCTCGTTGACGATCGCCAGCGCGCGGAACCCGTCCCATTTGGGCTCGTACCGGCAACCGCCCGGGCACGCCGACTCGTCCGGGATGTGGTCGATCGCCGTGGCCGCCATCGGGACGACCGGCCCACCGATGCGCATAGCCGCCCCCAGAAACCGGTTCGTGGTGTGCGGCTACCCGCCATCCCCGCGCCGACAGCACCGCGACCGGTTTCTTGAGAGGCCGATGGCCAGGTCATTGCGCGGGTGGAGGAACATCGGCGGCGACGGGCGAACCGGCGCGAGCACCGTCCGGTGAGCCGGTTGCGCGGTGTTGGCCGAGGTGCCGTCGGAACAGGGTGACCTTGGGGTCGCTTTCGGTGATGTGCAGGCGGGTGTGCAGGCCGGTGACCTGCAGGATGCGCAGTACCCGCGGATGCGGGTGGTACAGCCGCAGCTGGCGGCCGCGGCGGTCCAGGCTCTGGTGGGCCCAGACCATGACGGCCAGCCCGCTGGAGTCGGTGAAGGTGAGCTCCGACAGTTCCAGCAGCAGCCGGTGCGGGTCGTGCTCGTTGAGGACGACGGCGATGTGGCGGTGCAGGCCGGCGGCCGTGGCCACGTCCAGTTCGCCGTGCAGCCGCAGCACCGTCGTACTGCCGTCGTGGTGGACGCCGATCTGCAGCGGAGCCGGTTCCGGGTCATGGTGACCTGCGCCGGTCGGGACCGGTGCCGGTGCCGTCCGAGGCGCCTGGCCCGGCGACGGCGACCTCGGCGGTGGCTTCGATGAGGCGTTCTGCGTCTGCGATGGTGCGGGACGGCGTCGTGCAGTGGTCATGGGCCCTCCGGGAGCGGTGCGAGATCTCCGGGACCGGGCGGGGGTCAGGGGCCGGACCAAGGTGGATCGGATCGGATGGGACAGGCTTCGGGGCGTGTCGGTCAGGTGGGGTGCCGAGGGTCAGTGGACGTCGTCGCCGAGTATCTCGGCGGCCAGATCGGCGACGCGGCGGCGGCTGTCGCGGGCCTGCTTGCGCAGCCGGTTGAAGGCGGAGACGGCGTCGATGCCGTGGGTGGCCATCAGGTAGCCGATGGCGCGCTCGATGACCACGCGGTAGTCCAGCGCGTACTGCAGTTGCGTGGCGGTGACGCTGTTCTCCTGGGACGACAGCGCGGCCGTCACGAGATCGGCCGCCAGACCGGCATAGGCGCGCAGCGCGGAGATGTCGGAGTCGTCCCACTCGGCCGGTTCGGAGCGGTACACGTTCAGGGTGCCGACGGGGCTGCCGTTCAGCCTGATCGGCACCCCGGCGACCGCCCGCACCCGCTCGTCCAGCAGTTCCACCAGCTGGGGCCAGCGGGCGTCAGAGCGCACGTCCTTGGTGGTGACCAGCCGGCCCTCGACATAGGTGTCGTGGCAGGGGCCCTGTTCGGCGTCGGCCTGGGCCTGTTCCAGGGACTTCCCGACCTCGTCGGAGGCGGCCACGAACATCAGCCGCTGGTGCTCGTCGATGAGCATGATCCCGGCGCCGTCGTAGCCGAACAGCTGGTCGACCGAGCCGACGATCCGCCCCAGCGCGCGGACCACATCGGTGTCGTGCGGGGACTTGCGCAGCTGTTCCAGGCTGGTGCGCAAGGCGTCGGTGTTGATGTGCATCAGACCCCTTCGGGGGTGTTCGGGAGCGTCCGGCGACGTCGAGGTGCCGTGACGCCCTGAAAGTGAACGCGGGCGGACGTCACCGTTCGCGGTGCTCGCGGGCCGCTGCCGCGAGGCCGACCAGCAGGTCGGCGGCGGTCTCGGCCAGGTGCTCGCCGACGGCGATGTGGTCGCTGGTCCAGCGGCAGGGTGTGCGCCGGTAGAAGTTGAGCGCTCCGGTGGCGGTGCCCTCGACGTGCACCGGGATCGACAGCACGGCCCGCACCGAGGCGGCCCGCCGCGCCAGCCGCTCGTAGCCGGCGCCGCCGTGCCGCCGCAGGTCCGCGACCGCGACCGGACGGTCCGCGGCGACAGACTCGTGCGCCGGCCCCGACTGCTCGGACTGCTCGGCGTACTGCAGCTCCAGGCCCTCGGCGCTGGACCCGCCCACCGCCCGCAACCTGCCGTGCCCGTCGGCCAGCATCAACGCCACGCCGTCGGCCTGCGAGATCACGGTCATGGACTGCAACGCCCGCGACACGCCTCCCGCGGCCATCGCCAGGCCGGCATCGGGCCGGCCGGCATCGGGCCGGCCGACATCGGGCGGGTCGTCGCGGGAATGGCCGGTGGCAGGGTTGTCCGCCATGATCGCTTCCTCGGATTGTCGAACGGATCGTCCGCGGACGCACGGCGGAACTCCACGCCACCCTACCCAGCCGATCAGAGGAGAAACGACCCGCCGCGGGGCGTCGAAAACGCCTGATCCTTGGCGAAACCGAAAACCGGACCGGTCGATCGCATGACGGTGGCGCACCTAGCGTTTGTGCTGTGAATCAGGTGCGGCCCGTCATGAGTTATGACGTCCATGGCACGCAGTCATGGGTCGATCTGGGCAGCCCGGATTCGCACGCTTCGAAGGCGTTCTACTGCGACCTGTTCGGCTGGGAGTCCTACACGCTGACGTTCAGCGGATTCGCCGATTACGAGATCCTCACCGAAGGCGATTCCGGCCCGGGCATCGCCGGGGTCCAGGCTCTGGCCGACGACACCCAGTCCCCCTCGTGGACCTGCGTCTTCAGGGTCGACGACGTCGACGCGTGCGTAGGGACCGTCGAGGCCGCGGGCGGCCGGTGCCTCGTCGACCCCACCGACGTCGCGCAGATGGCCCGGATAGCCCAGTTCGCCGATACCCAGGGCGTCGAATTCGCCATTTGGCAACCGGGCCCCTCGGGCGAGACCACGGTGATCGGTGAACGCTCGGCCGCGTGCTTCGTCGAGCTGGCCTGCCGCGACCTCGCCGAGGCCGGGCGCTTCTACGGTCGGGTCTTCGGCTGGTCGGTCATGGACGCCGACGACGGGCATCCGGCCTGGACCCGCTGGAAGGTCGGCGACCAGCTCGTGGCCGGCGCCGTCGTCATGGACGACACCTGGCCCGCGGACCGTCCCTCCCAATGGACCCCGTACTTCGACGTCCCGGACTGCGACGCCGCCACCGGCAGGGCCGTCGAGCTCGGCGCCCGGGTCCGGGTGCCGCCGGCCGACATCGACCTGGGCCGATTCTCGATCATGACCGACCCCACGGGCGTCCGCTTCGCCCTCATCACCCTGGCCGACCCGGACAGGTGATCGTCCGGGTCGGGCGGCATGCCCGACCAGGCCCTACGTCGATCCACCGTCCATCGGGGTGATCGCACGGAGGCAGAACGCCGTGATGCGCCCGATGTCGCCGTCCGTGGGACCGCTTCCGCTCCACAGGTAGCCGCCCAGTTTGCCGAAGGTCGCATAGGCGGCCAGCGACGCGTCGAAGGCCGGGTCGGCGCTGCCGAGTTCGCGCAGCGGTCCGGGCAGCAATTCGGCCAGGCGGTCGCTCGGAGTCGGCGGCACGGAGCCGACGACCTCGCTCACCGCGCCCGCGTTCCACAGCACGGCCCGCGTGGTCGCGGCGATCTCCTCGTCGGCCTGGGAGAGCACGCCCTGCACCCAGCGGCGCACCTTCCCTTCCGGCGTCGGCTCCTTGGCCATCTGGTGGGCCACGTAGCTGTACAGGCGCTCGGCTCCGTCCTCGAGCAGGGCCGCGACCAGCGCGTCCTTCGAGGGGAAGTGCCTGTAGAACGCCTCGTTCGACAGTCCGGCCGCGCTCACGATGTCGGCCACACGCGGACGCGACGCCGTGCCGCGCTCCTTCATGACGTCGAGCGCGGCATCGAGCAGCCGGCGCACCTCGTCGGCGTAGTCGGCGCCTCGCTTCGCGAGGGCACGCTGGGCGATCCGGCTCGCGACGTCGCCCACCTGGCCCGGGGCTGGATTCTCGTTCATCAGACCGGCCCGAGGCCGTCGACTCTGAGCAGTGAGCCGGTCGTGTACGACGATGCGTCGCTGGCGTAGTACAGCGCCGCAGTGACGATCTCCTTCGCATAGCCGAACCACCGGAGAAGCTGGCCGGGCTCGTCCCTGCCCGGGACGGCCCACCCCTTGGAGACGTCGGTGTAGAACCCGCCCGGTGAGATCACGTTGAAGCGCACCTTGGACGCGAATTCCTGCGCGAAGGCCACGCTGATCACATTGAGCGCGGCCTTCGATCCGGCATACGGGCCGAACGTCGGCGACGGACGCAACGCGCCGGTGCTGGAGACGCTGATGACCGAGCCGCCGTCCGCCGCCGCCATCCGCTCGGCGACGACCGCCGACAGCCGGAACGGCCCCTTGAAGTTGACCGCGACGACCTTGTCGAACAGCTCCTCGCTCGTCTGCGCCGATGACGGTGCGAGCGGCGACATTCCCGCGTTGTTGACCAGCACGTCGATCTTGCCGAAATGCTCGTACGACCGCTCCGCCAGCGTGTCGAGTTCGTCCCAGTGCCCGACGTGGCAGGCGATTGGAAGCGCCCTGCGTCCGAGCGCTTCGACCTCCCTCGCCACAGCAGCGCAGGCGTCGAGCTTTCGGCTGGAGATCACCACGTCCGCGCCGGCGGCGGCGTAGCCGAGCACGATCGCGCGGCCCAGCCCCCGGCTTCCGCCGGTGACGAGCGCGACCTTGCCGGTCAGGTCGAACAGTTCGGCCGGGGTGCGCACCTCGTGTTGGTCGCTCATCACACCATCCTGACGATTCGAAGGCTCGCCGGGCAGAGCACCCGTCCAGTCCCGGTGAACGGGCACACACCACCAAGATCAGAACTGTATTCTGCGTTACGAGAATGATATTCTCACCAACGAGAGGAGGGTGCAATGGGATGGGACTTCGAGACCGACCCCGAGTACCAGGGGAAGCTGGACTGGGCGGACGCGTTCGTACGGGAGGAGGTCGAACCGCTCGATCTTCTCTGGGGGAACGAGACCTTCCTGCCCCGGGACGAGACCAAGCGCAGGATCCTGGAGCCGCTCAAGGCCGAGGTGAAGCGGCAGGGGCTGTGGGCGACGCATCTGGGCCCTGAGCTGGGCGGCCAGGGCCACGGCCAGCTCAAGCTGGCGCTGCTGAACGAGATCCTCGGACGCTCGCCATGGGCGTCCCACGTGTTCGGGTGCCAGGCACCGGACACCGGCAACGCCGAGATCATCGCGCACTACGGCACCGAGGAGCAGAAGGAGCGCTACCTGCAGCCGCTGCTGGACGGTGAGATCTTCTCCAGCTACTCGATGACCGAGCCGCACGCCGGAGCCGACCCGACCCGGTTCACCTGCCGGGCCGACAAGGACGGCGACGAGTGGGTCATCAACGGCTGGAAGTACTTCTCCTCCAACGCCAAGGTGGCCTCGTTCCTCATCGTGATGGCGGTGACCGACCCCGAGGTGAGCCGGTACCAGGGCATGTCGATGTTCCTGGTCCCCACCGACACGGCCGGCGTCAAGATCGAGCGCAACGTCGGCCTGTACGGCGAGGCGATGAACGACGGCTTCCACGCGCTCATCCACTACGACGGCGTGCGCGTCCCCGCGGACGCGCTGCTGGGCGGCGAGAACCAGGCCTTCGCCGTGGCGCAGACCCGGCTGGGCGGCGGCCGCATCCACCACGCCATGCGGACCATCGGGCTCGCACAGAAGGCCCTGGACATGATGTGCGAACGCGCGCTGTCCCGCGAGACGCAGGGCAGCCTGCTGGCCGACAAGCAGTTCGTCCAGGGCTACATCGCCGACTCCTACGCGCAGCTGGTCCAGTTCCGGCTGTTCGTCCTGTACACCGCGTGGCAGATCGACAAGCACAACGACTACAAGAAGGTCCGCAAGGACATCGCCACGGCCAAGGTCGTCATGCCGACGGTGCTGCACGACATCGCCTGGCGCGCCATGCAGGTCCACGGCGCGCTCGGCACCACCAACGAGATGCCGTTCTTCCAGATGATCCACGGCGCCGGCGTGATGGGCCTCGCCGACGGCCCGACCGAGGTCCACAAGGTCACTGTGGCCAAGCAGGTCCTGCGCGGCTACCGGCCCACCGACGGCCGGTGGCCCACGGAATGGATCCCGGGAAAGGCCGAGGCCGCCCGGGCCAAGTTCGCCGACCGCATCGAACACGAGGTGGGGAACCTGTGATCGACTTTCAACGGCTCGCCGCCTGGATGGACGACGCCGGGCTGCCCGGCAAGGGCGCCCCGACCGAGCACCGGCTGCTGTCCGGTGGAACGCAGAACGAGATCCACGAGGTCGTCCGGGGTGACGAGCGCTGCGTCATCCGGATCCCTCCGCCGGAGGCGCCCGCCGACCGGGACAAGGGCATCCTGCGCGAATGGCGCATCGTCGAGGCCCTGGACGGCACCGAAGTGCCGCACACCAAGGCGGTCGCGGTGTGCGAGGACGCCTCGGTGCTCGGCCGCCCCTTCTACCTCATGGGATTCGTCGACGGCTGGTCCCCCATGGGCCGGACGAGCTGGCCCGAACCCTTCGACACCGATACCCAGGCGCGCGCCGGGCTCGGCTACCAGCTCGCCGAGGGCATCGCCCTGCTGTCCAAAGTCGACTGGAAGTCCAAGGGCTTGCACGACCTCGGCCGCCCCGACGGCTTCCACGAGCGCCAGGTCGACCGCTGGACGCGCTTCCTCGACCGGATCAAGGGCCGCGAACTCCCCGGCTTCGACGCCGCCGCGGCGTGGCTGCGCGCCCACCGCCCGCTGGACTACGTGCCCGGCATCATGCACGGCGACTACCAGTTCGCCAACGTGATGTTCCGCGACGGCGCACCGGCCCGGCTGGCCGCCATCGTCGACTGGGAGATGGGCACCGTCGGCGACCCCAAGCTCGACCTCGCCTGGATGATCCAGAGCTGGCCGGAGGACACCAGCGCGCCCGAGGCGTCCGAGGCGTCCTATGTCGACCTGCGCGGGATGCCGTCGCGCGACGAGCTCCTCGCCCACTACGCCGACGTCTCGGGCCGCCAGGTCGACGACATTGACTACTACCTCGTCCTCGCCAGATGGAAGCTGGGCGTGGTGCTGGAGCAGGGCTACCAGCGGGCGGGCGACGACGAGAAGCTGCTGGCGTTCGGCCCCATCGTCCTCGACCTGATGGAGGGCGCCGCCGAACTGGCCGAGTCGAGCGGTTACACCTCATGAGCGACGAGCCGGCCTGGCGCCGAGGGACGTCAGGCCTGCCGCGCGGCCGGGCTGTCAACGAATTCGGCCAGGTCTGAGAAGTCCAGGTGGCCCTGGCTCATCTGGACCAGGCGGTTCAGCGGCAGTGACTCGACCATCCGCAGGATCGCCGGATCGGACGCGACGGCCGACCCCTCGGCGGCGGAAAGCACCTCGCGCAGCCGCGGACCGGCGTCCGGGTGCGCCAGCCAGTCCCCGACGGTCGAGTGCCAGTCGAGCGGGTGGCGCAGCGGCGGGGCGGTCACCGCCACGGTGGCGGTCAGCCGCAGGTCGCGCGAGGAGGCGCCGACCGCGACCTCGAAGTCGCCGCTCTCCAGTACCCAGCGGCCGTGGACGGTGCTGTAGAACGACAGGTCCCGGGCGGTCAACGCGAACTCCACCGGCGCCGACCCGCCCGGGGCCAGCTCGACCTTGGCGAACGCCTTGAGTTCACGGACCGGCCGGTCGACGGAGGACTCGGCGTCGCCGAGGTAGACCTGCACGACCTCCTTGCCCGGCACCGGCCCGGTGTTGGCCACGGTGAGCCGCACCCGCACGACGACGTCCTCGCCCTCTCCCTCTACCGTCGCGTCCAGGTCGGAATAGGCGAAGGTGGTGTAGGACAGGCCGTGCCCGAACGGGTAGCCGACCGGCATGTCCTTGGCGTCGTAGTAGCGGTATCCGACGTAGATGCGCTCTCCGTAGGAGACGGTCCCGGCCGAACCGGGAAAGTCGAGATGGCAGGGGGTGTCCTGCAGGCGCAGCGGGACGGTCTCGGCGAGGCGACCGCAGGGGTTGGCGAGCCCGAACAGCAGATCGGCGATCGCGCCGCCGCCGGCCTGTCCGGCCAGCCACCCCTCCAGAATGGCCCGGGCGTGCCGCTCCCAGGTGGTGACCCGGACCGCGCCGCCGTTGGCCAGGACGACCACCACGTTCGGGTTGGCCCGCGCCACCGCCTCCAGCAGCCGCAGTTGCACCTGCGGCAGGTCGAGGTGCTCCCGGTCGAACCCCTCGGACTCCTCGCCTTCGGGCAGCCCCAGGAACACCACAGCGACGTCGGCCGCCGCCGCGGCGCGCACCGCCTCGTCCAAGAGGTCTTCTTTCTGTTCTCCGGAGAGGACGAAGCCCGGCACGAACGTCATCCGCAGGTGCTCGCCGGCCGCGGCCGTCAGGGCGTCCCAGGCGTTGTCGACCCGGGACGGGGTGACCTGCGAGCTTCCCGCACCCTGGAACCGCGGCGTGCGGGCGAACTCACCGATCACCGCCACATGCATGTGGGCGCACGGATCCAGCGGCAGGATCGCGTCCTGGTTCTTGAGCAGCACGGCCGATTCGGCGGCGACCCGGCGGGCCAGCGCGTGATGCCGCTCGACGTCGACCGGCGCGGCCGGCGCGGGCGCGCCGGTCACCTGGTCGAGCAGCGTGAGCAGCCGCGTGACGGCCCGGTCGAGCACCGCCTCGTCCAGCCGTCCGTCCCGGACGGCCTGCACCAGCCGCCCCGCGCTGGCGCCGTTGGTCGTCGGCATCTCCAGGTCCAGGCCGGCTGCGACCGCGGCGACCGGGTCGGAGACCGCGCCCCAGTCCGACACCACCAGCCCGTCGAAGCCCCACTGCTCGCGCAGCACCTCGGTGAGCAGCCACCGGTTCTCACCGGCGTAGCCGCCGTTGATCTTGTTGTAGGACGCCATCACCGTCCACGGCCGGGCCTCGGTCACGATGCGCTCGAACGCGGCCAGGTAGATCTCCCGCAGCGTCCGCTCGTCCGCCCGGACGTCGATCCGCATCCGGTCGGTCTCCTGGTTGTTGGCGGCGAAATGCTTCACCGACGCACCCACCCCGCGGCTCTGGACGCCGCGCACCAGCGCCGCGCCCAGCCGTCCGGTCAGCACCGGGTCCTCGGAGAGGTACTCGAAGTTGCGCCCGCACAGCGGTGACCTCTTGATGTTGACGCCCGGCCCGAGCAGCACTCCGACGCCGGCCGCCCGGGCCTCGTCCCCCAGCGCCGCACCGATTTCGGCGAGCAGCTCGACGTCCCAGGACGAGCCGAGGGCCGCGGCCGTGGGGAAGCAGGTGGCGGGCAGGCTCGCGGTGAAGCTGAAGTGCTCGGCGTCGGGATCGTGCTTGCGGACGCCGTGCGGGCCGTCGGTCAGCGTCACCGACCCGATCCCGAGGCGTTCGACCGCCGCCGTCTCCCAGGCGCCCTGTCCGGACAGCAGCCCGGCCTTCTCCTCCAGGGTCAGGGCCGCCAGGACGCTCAGGACATCGATTTTGTCGCGCATGGAGAACCCCTCGTCTGGTGCGTGGGCAGGCTCGCCGCCGAACCCAGGGCAGCTTTACTTACGCGCGTCGGTGACGCGCGTAAGCAGCTAATGCCACAATGTGAGCCGACCGCAAGACAAGGGCACATAACGGACACGTAACGGCCGCGAAGGGTCGTCGCCCGGGCGCGGACCTCGCCGATCACGCGGACGGGCGACGCCTTACGATGGGCGGCGCCAGCCAGCCCGGCGGCCCTGTGCGACGAGAGGGCCCATGACGCGTCCCGCCAAACGCCCCACCAGCGCCGACGTGGCCCGCGCCGCGGGAGTGTCGCGCGCCACGGTCAGCTACGTGCTCAACGACAGGCCCGGCCAGTCGATCCCGCAGGAGACCCGGCACCGCATCCTGGAAGCCGCCCGGCGCCTGGACTACCGCCCGCACGCCTCGGCGCGCGCCCTGGCCGCCGGACGCAGCGACATCGTCCTGCTCGCCATCTCCGCACTGCCCATCGGACCGGGGATCAGCCGGCTCATCGAAGAGCTCGACGCCGCGCTCGCCGACAACGGCCTGACCCTGGTCACCCACCTGGCCGGATCGCGGGGACGTCCGCTTCCGGACGTGTGCGCCACCGTCGGCGCCTCGGCCGTCATCGGCCTGGAGCCGTTCGACGACGGCACCATCGAGGCCCTGCACCGCGCCGGCGCGGAGGTCGTCCTGCCCGTCCGGGACGTCGCGCCCGCCATGAACGAGATCGGCCGCATGCAGGCCGAGCACCTCATCGAGCGCGGGCACCGGCGCCTCGGCTACGCCATGCCCGCCGACCCGGCCCTCATCCGCATGGCCGAGGCACGCCTGCAGGGCGTCACCGCGTCCTGCGCAGCCGCCGAACTCGTCCCGCCCGTGGTGCTGCAGGTGAATCTGGACGACCCCGCCGGTGTCGTGACCGGCTGGACGGCGCGCAAGGTCACCGCGGTGTGCGCCTACAACGACGAGATCGCGATCGCGGTACTGGCCGGCATGCGCGACCAGGGCCTCAGCGCGCCCGCCGACCTTGCCGTCATCGGCGCCGACGACATCCCCACCGCCAGATTCGCCGGCCCTCCGCTCACCACCGTCTGCTTCGACGCCCACGAGGTCGGCCGCCGCCGCGCCGAAACGATCGCCGCCGGGCTGACCGGCGACCAGCGGCATCCGCTGCCCGCCCAGCCGGCTCCCCGGCTCATCGAGCGCTCCTCCACCTGAGGCTTCAGCGCCCCGGCGCGTCCGGTGTGTCCGGCGCGAGGATCAGGTCGAGGAAGCGGTTGAGCGGCTCGACGATGTCGATGCCGGGGTCGAGCAGCCATTGGAGTTGCAGTCCGTCGAGCACGGCGAAGAACAGCGTCGTCGCGGTGTCGGCGTCGATGGTGTCGCGCAGCCGTCCCTCGGCGGCGAGCGCGCCGATGCCGTGTGCGGCGTGAGCGCGTGCCTGTTTCAGGCGGTCGGTGAAGAAGGCGTGGGCGGGATGCTCCGGCCGGGAGGCGGCGGCGGACAGCTCCAGCCACAGCCGCATCAGCTCCGGCGTCTGCTGATGGCGGAGCAGCAGGTCACCGAAATAGGGGGCGAGCGCGTCCAGGTCGGGGACCCCGGCCAGTCCCCGTTCCCATTCGGCCGCGTCGCGCTGGGCGAGGACGGCCATGAGCAGTTCTTCCTTGGTGCGGAAGTGGTGCAGCAGCCCGGTATGGGTGATGCCGGCCCGTTCGGCGATGTCGCGCAGCGAGGCCGCCGCGTAGCCGCGCTCGGCGAAGCCGTCGCGTGCCGCCCGGACGATCGTGTCGCGCCGGGCCTTGGTCTTGGCGTACGGGCCGCGCGCCTTCCCAGGTTCCATGGCGCGCTTTCCCCTCACTGCAACGCGGCGCAGGCCGGGCCGTCGGCCGGTCGTTCCGGCAGCGTAGCGGGACGTCGAAGGGCGCTCAAAGCGGTGCCCGGGGCGCGTGGGCCGGTTCGGCGGGGCTGCCCCTGCACGAAGATAACGCTCTGATCACGAAGGTGGCCCGCCCTCTTCTCTGGCGTCCCGGCGGGTTCTAGCGTCCACGACGAAAAGCGACCAGCTGTTAGAAATTCCCCCTCCCGGCCGGCTCCGCGCCGGCCCCACCCCCACGAGGAGACCCGGTGAGCCGCTATCGACGAGGACGGGCCCGACGCGCCGGGCGCCAGAGAACGAGCCGTGCCGCCGCCGGTGCGCTCGCGGTGTCCACTGGCCTGGCCGCGTTCGCCGCGGGCGGCCTGACCGCTCAGGCCGCGGCGTCGCCGGGCGGCGTGGCGGCCCTGGTGTCGGCGATGACGCTGGACGAGAAGCTGTCGTTCGTCCAGGGGCGCTGGGACGATCCGCAGCAGCAGACCGTCGGCGAGTCCGGATACGTGCCGGGCGTGCCGAGGCTGGGGATTCCGCCGCTGCGGCTGACCGACGGGCCCGCGGGCGTCCGCGCCGCCCGGCCGGCCACGGCGATGCCGGTGCCGGTCGCGCTGGCCTCCTCATTCGACGACGGGCTGGCGCGCGAGTACGGCCGGGTGCTGGGACGGGACGCGCGGGCGCTGGGCATGGACGTGGTGCTGGCCCCGATGGTCAACACGATCCGCGTCCCCTACGCCGGACGGAACTTCGAGGCCTACAGCGAGGACCCGCTGGTCAACTCGCGCACGGTCGCCCAGGCGGTCAAGGGCATCCAGAGCGCGGGCGCCATCGCCACCACCAAGCACTTCGCCGCCAACAACCAGGAGACCGAGCGGGGGACGATCAACGCCGAGGTCGGCGAGCAGGCGCTGCAGGAGATCGAGCTTCCCGGCTTCGAGGCCGCCGCCAAGGCCGGCACCGGCGCCGTCATGTGCTCGTACAACCAGCTCAACGGGCAGCACTCCTGCGGCAACAGCACCCTGTTGAACTCCATCCTGCGGCAACAGTGGGGGTTCGGCGGCTGGGTGATGTCGGACTGGGGCGCCACCCACAGCCCCACCGACATCGTCCACGGACTCGACCAGGACATGCCCGGCGCCCCACGTGGCGACGACTTCTTCGGCGCTCCGCTCAAGACGGCCATCCAGAACGGTTCGATCCCGGTCACCGCGCTGGACGGGTCGGTGCGGCGCATCCTCGGCGTGATGGAGCGGTTCGGCCTGCTGCGCTGCGCCTCCACCAAGGGCCCGCGCGCCGGCTGCACTCCGCCCGCGCGCCCGGCCCTGGACACGGCGGCCGACGACCGGGTCGCACAGAAGGTGGCCGAAGACGGCGCCGTCCTGCTGCGCAACACCGGCGGCGCCCTGCCGCTGACCGGTGCGGCGGCCCGCAGCATCGCCCTCGTCGGAACACCGGCGACCCAACCCGTGATCGGCGGTGGCGGAAGCTCGGAACTGGCGCCCACTTCGTTGACCGTGCCGCGCGACGAGATCGTCAAGCGGGCGGGAACGGGCGCGGACGTCTCCTACCACCCCGGCCTGAACACCACCGGCACGGTGATCCCCGGTTCGGCGCTGTCGGGCGGCCCGATCGACTTCACCGGCGCCAACGCGCTCCCGGTCTCCAGCTATGACCAGACC
The DNA here is from genome assembly GCF_039529375.1 of Actinomadura napierensis. Lineage (NCBI taxonomy): Bacteria > Bacillati > Actinomycetota > Actinomycetes > Streptosporangiales > Thermomonosporaceae > Actinomadura > Actinomadura napierensis. The sequence goes on along the minus strand of NZ_BAAAMR010000086.1, from coordinate 20,067 downwards.
CGGACGCTCACCGCCCCCGAGGACGGCGACTACCTGCTCACCCTCCGCTCGACCCTGAGCACCACATCACTGAAGGTCGACGGCAAGGAGGTCACCGCCGGCGGCAGCCTCAGATTCGACGCGCTGAAGAACGCGACCGCGCGCGTCCACCTCACCAAGGGGACGCACAGCATCACCGTCCAGGCCACCGGCTACATCCCCGGCCGGCTCGAACTGCAACTGAACTGGACGACGCCCACGCAGGCCCGCGCCGACCTGGACACCGCCGTCACTGCCGCGAAGAAGGCCAAGACGGCGGTGGTGTTCGCCTACGACGAGGGCACCGAAGGCGCCGACCGGTCCACCCTCGCCTTGCCCTACGGCCAGGACGCAATGATCTCCGCCGTCGCCAAGGCCAACCCCAACACGGTCGTCGTGCTCAATACCGGCAGCGCGGTCACCATGCCGTGGCTGAAGCAGGTCAGCGGCGTCCTGGACATGTACTACCCCGGGCAGATGGGCGGGGCCGCGACCGCCCGGCTGCTGTTCGGCGACGCCGCCCCCGGCGGCCGGCTGACCCAGACCTTCCCGCTGGACGACGCGCACACCATGGTCCGCGGCGACCCGCACCGCTTCCCCGGAGTCAACGGGCAGGAGACCTACTCCGAGGGCGTCTACGTCGGCTACCGCTGGTACGACCAGCAGAAGCAGAAGACGCTGTTCCCGTTCGGACACGGGCTGTCCTACACGAACTTCGCCTACAGCGGCCTGAAGGTCCGCAGCGACCGGCACGGGCTGAGCGCGGCCTTCACCATCACCAACACCGGCAAGCGCGCCGGCGACGAGGTTCCGCAGGTCTACCTCGGGGCGAGCCCCAACGTCCACGGGGCCCAGCAGGCCGTCCGTTCACTGGCCGGCTACGGCAAGGTCCACCTGCGTCCGGGCCAGTCCCGCCGCGTCACCATCGCCGTGGCCCCGCGCCGGCTCCAGTACTGGGACGCCACCCGCCACGCCTGGACCACCGGCACCGGCACCCGCGACATCTGGGTCGGCCCCTCCTCCCAGAACCTCCCTCTGCACGGAAAGACCACAGTGCTCCACTGACACACCGCCGGGGACGGCACCTGACCGTTTCGCTCCGGCCTCACTGGCCTTGAGAGGGCACATGGAAGAGCACGAAAACCTCAACACGGTGCGCGCCGCACGATTCGCGATCGGATCTGTCCGCTGGACGAAGGCCGCCCTGTTCGCAACGGTGCTCGCCGCGGCGTCCTCGCTGCAGGCACCCGCCGCCACGGCCGCCCCGCCGCCTACCGAAGCAGCCCTGCAGCAGGTCGGCCCCCGTCCGTCCTCCCTCACCGCCGCCGCGCGTCAGGCGAGTGCACTCCCGCACTCGGCCCACCGCCGGTGGTACCTGGACTGCTCCGCGCACCGTCCCGGGGACGGCGGCGCGGCGCGTCCGTTCACCACACTCCAGCAGGCGAACGCCATCACCTTCGCCCCCGCCGACCAACTGCTCCTGAAGCGCGGCACCACCTGCACCGGAATGCTCCAGCCCACCGGCAGCGGCACCGCGGCCAAGCCCATCGTGATCGGCGCCTACGGCAACCCCTCGCACAAGCGGCCCCGGATCGACGCCGCCGGACGGTCCACCGCCGCGGTGCGCTTGGCCGACGAGTCCTACATCACCGTCCAGGACCTGGACCTCACCAACGCCGGCAACACCTCGCAGCTGTACCGAGGCCTCTACATCACCGCCGAACACGGCCAGGTCACGGGGGTGAAGGTGCAGGGCCTGGACGTCCACGACGTCGTCTCGGATCCCAGCTTCGACCACGGGAAACCCGGTGGCGGCATCATCGCCGAAGCGATCGGCCCCAACGCCCGCTTCTCCCACCTGACCCTGCAAGGCAACTACGTGCACGACGTGAGCCGCAGCGGAATCTGGGTCATCGGCACCGACACCGAGCAGCGCCCGCCCGCGGACCAGCCGTGGCCCGCCGCCACCACCGACGTCCTTCTTCGCGCGAACACCGTGATCCGTCCCGCCGGGGACGCCATCGTGACGCTCGGGACCGTCGGCGCGGTCATCGAGGACAACACCGTCCGCGAAGGCAACCTCGTGGGCCGCGACTACGAGGACCCGGCCGTGCGAAACTGCAGCGCGGGCATCTGGACCTGGAACGCCAACCGGACGGTGATCCAGTACAACGACGTCGGCGACATGCACTTCGGCCCCAGCCCGACCGACGGCTGCGACGGCACCGGCTACGACGTCGACTACAACCAGGACGGCACGGTCGTCCAGTACAACTACTCCCACGGCAACCAGGGCGGGTTCATCCTGCTGTGCGCCGCCCAATCCCCGCGCCACGCCGACATCCGCTACAACCTCAGCGTCAACGACGCGCACCTGTTCTCGCCACCACCGTGCGGCCCGCCCTACGACCCCGCCGTGACCAACCTCAACGGCGTGCGGATGTACAACAACACCATCATCGCCAAGACACCCAATGTCGCCGCCGAGGGCAGCGAAGCAGTCGCAAAGCAACTCGTCCCGTTCTTCGGCACGTTTGCCTTCCAGAACAACATCGTCTACGCCACCGACCCCAAGACCAGCGCCGACCACTACTTCTACTGCGGCACCGCCTGCACCAACAACCTCTTCTTCAACATGCCCGCCTACGGCACCAACGCCATCAATGCCGACCCCAAGTTCACCGGCAAGCCGCAGCACCCCTCCAACCCGCCGCCGCGTTCCGCCTCCGCCCCGATTCCCCCGCCCTCCACGCCGGCACCCCCATCGCCCCCGGCGTCCCCCAGCCCGCCACCCACGACTACTTCGGCCACCCCATCCCCACCCCACCGGCCATCGGCTTCGCCCAGAGTCGGTTTGAGCTCCCGTGAAAGCGCGAGGCTGGGCGGTCATCGCAGGTTCCCATTAGCACGGACACTCCAGACCGCCAATACGCACGCGCCGCCGAGCCACAGGACGCCCTGAAGCGCGAAGGCGTCCACGATGACGCCCCCGGTCAGCGCGCCAAGGCCGATCGACAGATAGGACCAGGCCGCTCAGCGTCGCGAAGGCGATGCGCTAACCGGAGAACTCACCGAGCAGCGTGCCGAGCAGGACGCCGAACACGTTGGCCGCTGGCGACGGCCCAGAAGCCTCCGATCGCCACCCCGACCAGCACCCAGGAGGAGACCAGAACGGCGAAACCCGGTGCCGGGGCCGAAGCCAGGTTGGCGAGCGTCATCAGGCCGAGCAGCAGCAGTCGCCGGTCCATGCCGACGAGCACCGGAACCAACGGCGCCGCGACCGCGGCGACCAGGCTGGGTACCGTTACCATCAGCCCGGCCGTCCCCTCGGAGACCGACCGCGCCGGCCCCAGGGCGGTCAGCAGCCCGATCGGCAGTTGCTCCGCGGTCACCAGCAGGAACGTCCCCAAGGCCACCGCGGTACGTGATCTGGGCGGCGAACTCGAACTCACCCCCAGCAACCTGTACCGGACGTTCACCGACAAACACACGCTGTTCCTACGCGCGCTCGACCACTACCGGGCCACCGATTCCGCTGAGGCCGAGCAACGGCTGAACGCCGCCGACCGTCCAGTCCGCCAAGTACTGCAGGACTGGCTGCTGTGGACTGGTCTCCTGCCCGTCCGGCCGAGGCTGCTTCGTGGTCAACACCGCCACCGAACTCGGCACCACCGACGCCCAGGTCCGTCAGCGGACCGAGGCCGCCTTCGAGGTCACCCGCCAGGCACTGCGATCACTGCTGCACCAGGGCCGCCGCGATCCGAACACTGGGCCCCACCCCCACAACCCTTCCTGACCACCAACCCCCGCGGCCATCGCCCGACAAGGCGCCCTGACACCCCTGAACGGCGCTCCCAGGACCGGTCCCGGACGTTGACCGAAGAATGGTCACCAGGTACGCCCAAACACCATCGCCAATCGGGCGCGAGTTGTGGGCCCAAGCCGCCGTGATCGCCCAACTGCGTCCAGACGCTGCAGTCCGCGCACCGTGCTCAGTGGGGAGGGGCGTTGTCGGGGCGGTAGCGGGCCCTGATGTGGACGCGTTCACCCTGAGGGCCGAGGATGCTGAGGAACTCGACGGAGTGTCCGTCGGCATTGCCGAACCAGTGCGGCAGGTGGGTGTCGAATTCGGCGACTTCACCATCGGCGAGGATGAAGTCCTTGTCGCCCAGGACGATGCGAAGACGGCCGCGCAGGACGTAGAGCCAGTGGTATCCCTCGTGCGAGCGGAGGTCGGGTTCGCGGCCGTCGGTCAGGCCGGCGGGCAGGATGTGCTTGAACGCTTGCAGCCCGCCGGGGTTGCGGGTCAGGGGGACAACGGTCATGCCGTTGCGGGTGAACGGCTGTGGATACACCCGGGGGTCGAGCTCGGCCGGGGCGCCGATCAGCTCCTCGATCGGCACCCGGTAGGCCCTGGCCAGAGGCAGCAGGAGTTCCAGGCCCGGTTTGCGCTGGCCGGACTCCAGCCGGGACAGGGTGCTGATCGGGATGCCGGTGGTCTCGGCCAGGGCGGTGAGGGCGACGCCGCGGCGACGGCGCAGCTCCCGCAGCCGGGGTCCGACCGCGGCCACCACGGCGTCGAGGTCGTCGTTCATACCCCCACCGTGCCCACCCTCTGCGCTTCCTGCAAAGAACATTGCCAAAACGCCAAAAGGAGCGGCCCCTGACAACGAAGCTGGTCACGATGACCCCCGGCCAGCAACGTCGATCAGTACGAAGTACCGGCGGACGGACGAGGCCCGTGCTTCCCAGTCGAGGGCGAGGTCGGGATCGGCCGGGTAACCCAGCTCCAGAACTGGGATACTCCATCGGGCCCACGAATGGATCCCGCCCGCCTGGGGCGCTCGGGCTTGGGCACAAATGGCTGAAGGCCGGTTCGGGATCTACCCTGAACCGACCTCTGACCTGTGAATCCTGGGTGGAGCTGAGGGGATTTGAACCCCTGACCCCCTCGATGCGAACGAGGTGCGCTACCGGACTGCGCTACAGCCCCAAGGACTCCGTAAGGTTAGCAAACTTCGGGGGGTGCTCGCGCACGCCGGGGTCATTCGCCTACCGCGCGGCGGTCGTCGGCGTACTGGTCGAAGACCTCCTCGAGGGCGACGAGTTCGATGACCTCGGCGGGTTCGGCGGCCTGCTCGGCGCGGCGGGCCTCGAGGGCGCGGGCGCGCGCGGCGGCGCGGCGCTCGGCTTCGGCGCGGTGGCGGGCGGCGTCCATGCCGACGGCGACGCGCAGCAGGGTGAGGTGGCCGCCCAGCAGGAGGGCCGGGGGCAGCGTGGCCCACCAGGGCAGCAGGCCGGACGCGACGAGCGCGACGACGGTCACCAGGAGGGCCGTCAGGCCGGACGTGCGGCGTCGGCGGCGGGCGATGACGGTGGCGCGGGTGGCGGGGCGGCGCTGGGGCGCCGTCTCCTCTTCCTCCGCGGGCTCCTCCGCCGGTTCCTCCTCCTCGTCCTCCAGTTCGTCGGCGCGCTTGTGGAGGAGGCGGGTGATGCCGGCGTTCTCGGTGTCGCGGCGCAGCCACATGGGGACCAGGACGATGGCCCAGACCACGACGATGGCGAGGTAGAGGACGGCGCTGCTCACGCGGTCACCGCCTCGGGCCGTCCCAGGGCACGCTGAATCGGCGGGCCGACTTTCGGCGCGCGGGCGTGCAATGGGAGCAGGGTCACGCCCCGCACGGTACGAGCCGGTGTCAGAGGTTGACGAGCATAAGGGGCGGTGTGTCGCGAGATCGATGCCGCCGTTACTCTCCGTTTGCCGAGTCTTCTCGATCGCAGGATATTTACGCGACGAAAGTCACCGTGGACTCAAGTGCGCCGGGGAAATGCCTGTTTGCGTTCGGCCAGCCAGCGGGCCCGCAGGCCGCCCGGGACGTCCTCGACGGTCAGGGCGTAACAGATGTGGTCGCGCCAGGCGCCGTCGATGTGCAGATGGCGGCGGCGAATTCCTTCTTCCCGGAATCCGAGCTTTTCGACGACGCGGCGGCTGGCGGCGTTCTCCGGGCGGATATTCGCCTCGAGCCGGTGCAGGCCGACGGTGAAGAAACAGTGGTCGACGGCGAGGGCGACCGCGGTGGGAATGACGCCGCGGCCGGCGACCTGCTTGTCGACCCAGTAGCCGATCTGGGCGGAGCGGGCCGAGCCCCAGACGACCGCGCCGATGGTGAGTTGGCCGGCGAAGCGGTCCTCGTGGGTGACGACCCAGGGCAGGGCGAGGCCCTGGCGCGCCTCTCGGCGCATGGTGTGCACCATGCTGAGGTAGGGGCCGAGACCGCTGCGGAACAGCGGCGTCTCGGGATTGGTCGGTTCCCAGGGGCGCAGCCAGTCGGCGTTGCGTACCCGCAGCTCACGCCAGACGGCGGCGTCCCGGTGCCGGAGCGGGCGCAACCCGACGGGGCCCTCGGTGAGGGTGACCGGCCATCCCCTCAATCGTTCCACGGTTCCATGATTCCCTGGTAGCACCTGCGGACGCCATCAATTGTGGCCGAGAAATCGACCGGGCGCCTTACGACCAGCGGCCGCCTTTCATGACGCGCTGTACCGACATGTCGTCGTTGAGGACGACGAGGTCGGCGTCCTTGCCGGCTTCGAGCGAGCCGACGCGGGAGTCGAGGCCGAGCGCGCGGGCCGGGACGAGCGACGCGGCCGCGGCGGCCTCCTCGATCGGCGTGCCGAGGCGGGTGACGGCCCGGCGGAACGCGTCCGCCATCGTGATCGTGCTCCCGGCGATGGACGTCCCGTCGGCGAGGGTGGCGCGGCCGTCGCGGACCTGGACGTCCATGACACCGAGCCGGTAGTCGCCGTCGCCCATGCCGGCGGCGGCCATCGCGTCGGTGATCAAGGCGACGCGGCCGGGGGCGGCCGCGAGGGCCAGCCGGGCGACGGCGGCCTCCACGTGCACGCCGTCGTTGATCAGTTCGGCGGTGACGCGGGGGTCGTTCAGCGCGGCGGCGACGGGGCCGCCCTCGCGGTGGTGCAGCGGGCGCATGGCGTTGAACAGGTGGGTCGCGACGGTCGCGCCGGCGTCGAACGCGGCGCGGGCCGTGTCGCCGGGCGCGTCGGTGTGCCCGACGGCCGCGATGACGCCGGCGTCCGCGGCGTCCCGGACGAGGTCCAGCGCGCCGGGCAGTTCGGGCGCGAGGGTGATCATGCGGAGGTGGCCGGCGCCGAGGTGGACGAGCCGGGCGAACTCAGCGCGGTCGGGGTCGCGCAGCAGAGCGGGGTCGTGCGCGCCGCAGCGGTCGCGGGCGAGGTAGGGGCCTTCGAGGTGGACGCCGGCGATGAGCCCTTCGGCGGCGAGGTCGGCGAGGGCGGTGACGGCGTTCGCGAGTTCGTCGGACGTGCCGGTGACGAGGCTCGCGATCGTCGTGGTCGTCCCGTGCGCGAGGTGGAACAGGGCGGCCCGCCGTGCCTCCTCGGCCCGTCCGGACTGGTAGGAGGCGCCCGCGCCGCCGTGGACGTGCATGTCCACGAAGCCGGGGACGACGTACCGGCCTTCGAGGTCGAGCGTGTCCCCGGCGGACGACTCGGCGATCCGCCCGCCGTCGATGTGCAGGGTGCCGGACGTGACGCCGTCCGGCAGGACGATCCGGGCGTTGGTCAGCGTCGTCATGAGGCGTCCAGGATGACCGAGCGGGTGAGATTGCGCGGATGGTCGGGATCGTCCCCCCGCGCGCGGGCGATCTCGACGGCCAGCCGCTGCGCCCTGACCAGGTCGGCGAGCGGGTCCAGCGACGTCGTGATCATCGTGCCGCCGACCCCCGCGACCTGGTCGGCGAGGCCCGCCGGCGGCTCGCCGAACATCCAGGCGACGCGGCCGGGGCCGGTGATCGCGATCGGCCCGTGCCGGTACTCCATCGCGGGGTACGACTCGGTCCACGCGCCCGCGGCCTCGCGCATCTTGAGCGCGGCCTCGTGCGCGAGGCCGGTCGTCCAGCCGCTGCCGAGGAAGGTGAACTGGCCGGCGCGGACGGCCTCGGCGGGCAGCGGCTCGGCGACGGCCCGCTCGGCGTCGGCGATCACTCCGGTGACGTCCTCGCCGAGGTGGGCGCGGAGCAGGACGAGCTGGGTCGTGGCGTAGCGGGTCTGCACCAGCGAGCGCTCGTCGGCGTAGTCGAGGACGATGATCTCGTCGGCGGCGTTCATCACCGGCGTCGCGGCGTCCGCGGTGATCGCGACGGTGGGCGTCGTGCCGCGGACGCGGGCCAGCACGTCCAGAACCTCGGTGGTCGTGCCGGACCTGGACAGCGCCAGCAGCCGGTCGTAGCGGCGGCCGGCCGGGAACTCCGACGCGGCGAACGCGTCGGTCTCGCCGTGCCCTGCGGCCTCGCGGATCGCCGCGTAGGACTGCGCGACGAACCAGGACGTGCCGCATCCGATCACCGCGACCCGCTCGCCGCGCCGGGGCAGCACCGGCGCGAGGTCCGCGGCCGTCGCCGCGGCGCGCCGCCACCGGCCGGGCTGGGACGCGATCTCGGCCTCGGTGTGCCCGCCGCCGCGCTCCGCCATGGGCCCTCCTTTGCAGCAGTCTGCGTGTTCTTGCTTGTTCAATAGCAAATCTGAACACGAAAGACCATAGTGGTGCATCGCTAGAATCCAGGCCTGAGCCGTCCCGCGCGGCCGCCCGCGTACCGGAAAGGGGCCGGGGTGACACGCCACGAACGCTGGAACGCGCTGCTGGAACTGCTCGCGGCCGCCGGCCGGCTGAGCGTCGAGGAGGCGGCGGCCCGGATGGCGGTGTCCGCGGCGACGATCCGCCGCGACTTCGACCAGCTCGCGCAGCAGCAGATGCTCACCCGCACGCGCGGCGGCGCGGTCGCGCAGAGCGTCAGCTACGACCTCCCACTGCGCTACAAGACCGCGCGGAACGCGACGGAGAAGCAGCGCATCGCCGCCGCGACCGCCGAGCTGGCCAGGCCGGGCTCGATCATCGGGCTGAACGGCGGCACCACGACCTCCGAGGTGGCCCGGGTGCTGGCCACCCGCGCCGACCTGCACGCCGAGGGCGGCTCACCGGCGATCACCATCGTGACGAACGCGCTGAACATCGGCACCGAGCTGGCCGTCCGGCCGCACGTGAAGATCGTGCTGACCGGCGGGGTGCCGCGCCCGCAGTCCTACGAGCTGACCGGGCCGCTGGCGACCGGGATCTTCGACCACGTGACGCTGGACGTGGCGATCCTCGGCGTGAACGGGGTGGCCGTCGAGCACGGCGCGACCTGCCACAACGAGGGCGAGGCGAACGTCAACCGGCTGATGGCCGAGCGCGCCGACCAGGTGGTCGTGGTCGCGGACGGCTCGAAGGTCGGCCGCCGCGCGTTCGCCCGGATCTGCGGGACGCACCGGATCGACGTGCTGGTCACCGACGGCACCGTCGCGGAGGCCGACGTCGCGGCCTTCACCGAGGCCGGCGTCCGGGTCGTCCAGGTCTAGTTCACTTCGAAACAGGTCCAGGCCGCCCCACCCAGATCTAGGCCGCACCGCCCGGGCGGGGGTGGTCGCCGCCGCCGATCTGGTCGACGGCGTGCGCCAGGACGCGGCCGAGGACGGCCATGCCGTCGCGGACGCCCCCGGTCGAGCCGGGCAGGTTGACGATCAGCGTCCGCCCGGCCAGGCCGGCGAGGCCGCGCGACAGGATCGCCGCGGGCACCTTGTCGCGGCCCTCCAGCCGGATCGCCTCCGCGATCCCCGGGACCTCGCGCTCGATGACCAGCCGGGTCATCTCCGGCGTGCGGTCGGTCGGGGTGAGGCCGGTGCCGCCGGACGTCACGACGACGTCGTAGGCCTGCTCCACCGCGTCCCGCAGCACCCCGGCGACCGGCTCGCCGTCCGGCACGACGACCGGGCCGTCCACCTGGCAGCCGAGGTCCTCCAGCAGCTCGACCAGGACCGGGCCCGACTTGTCGGCGTAGACGCCCGCCGCCGCGCGGTTGGAGACGGTGACCGCCATCGCCCTGATCACCGCCGCCACACGCCCGTCTTGCCGCCGGTCTTCTCCTCGACCCGGACGTCGGTGATCACGGCGGCCGGGTCGACCGCCTTCACCATGTCGACCAGCGCGAGCGCGGCGACGGAGACCGAGGTGAGCGCCTCCATCTCCACGCCCGTGCGGTCGGCGGTGCGGGTCACCGCCTTGATCGCCACGCCCTCGTCGTGGATCTCCAGCTCGACGGTGACGCCGTGCAGCGCGATCGGGTGGCAGAGCGGGACCAGGTCCGGGACGCGCTTGGCCCCCATGATCCCCGCGATGCGGGCGACCGACAGCGCGTCGCCCTTCGGCATGTCGCCGGCGCGCAGCAATCCGACACATTCGGCGGAAAGCCGGACGAACCCGGTCGCGGTCGCGGTCCTGGCCGACACGTCCTTGCCGGACACGTCGACCATCCGGGCCGCGCCCTTGTCGTCCAGGTGGGAGAACTCGGTGCCCATGGCACTCATGGCAACCTCATGACGTCGACGTGCGAACCGGCGGGCAGTGCCTCGGCGTCCTCGGGCAGCATGATCAGCGCGTTCGCCATGGCGAGCGAGCCGAGCTGATGGGACCCCTGCGTCTCGGCGGGTGCGACGGTGTAGTGGCCGCGGTTGAACGACAGCCGCCCGCGCAGGAAATGCCGCAGCCCGGCGGGCGACTTGACGTCCTCCGCCAGGACGGCGCTGACCGCCGGGAACGGTTCGGGTGGCAATCCCTGCATGGCGCGCAAGGCGGGACGTACGAAAACCTGGAACGAGACGTACGCGCTTACGGGATTGCCCGGCAGCGTGAAGACGGGCGTTCCCTCCAGTAGGCCGAACCCCTGCGGCTTACCCGGCCGCATACGCACCTTGTGGAAATCCACCGTCCCCGTGCCGGACAGCAGCTCCTTCACCACGTCCCTGGTGCCCATGGACACCCCGCCCGAGGTGATGATGGCGTCGGCCCGGGAGAGCTGGTCCTCCAGCATCTCCATGACCTTGGCGGGCTCGTCGTGCACGGTCGCCTGCCGGTAGCCCACTCCGCCCGCCTCTACGACGGCGGCGGTGAGCATGTAGCTGTTGGACTCCCAGATCTGCCCTAGAGCGAGCTGTGACCCTGGCTCCTGCAGCTCGTCCCCTGTGGAGACCACCACGACGCGCGGTCTCGGCCGTACGACCACGCGCGAGTGCCCCACGGCGGCGACCATGCCGAGCTGCCTCGCGCCCAGCCTCGTCCCGGCCTCCACGACCGTCTGCCCTGCGAGGACGTCCTCGCCGGAGCGCCGGATGTAGTTGCCCACCGGTGCCGGACGGGTGATGCGGACGGTCGCGGCGCCGCCGTCCGTCCATTCCACCGGGATGACCGCGTCGGCGCCGGCGGGCAGCGGGGCGCCCGTCATGATGCGGGCGGTCAGCCCCGTCCGGATCGCCGAGACGGCCGGGTCGCCGGCCACGATGTCGCCGACCACGGGCAGCGTGACCGGCTCCGCCTCGGTGGCCCCCGCGACGTCCGCCGCGACGACGGCGTAGCCGTCCATCGCGGAATTGTCGAACGGCGGCAGCGGAACCGGCGCGGAGACGGGCTCGGCCAGCACCGTCCCCTGCGCCTCCAGCAGCGCCAGGTCGAGCGGCGGCAGCGCCGCGACGCTGCCGAGGATCTCCGTCAGATGCTCATCGACCGTTCTCATGCCCATTTTCTGATCCCCCCGGCCCCAGTGTGACGGGTCGTCACGCGTCGCCGGGGCCGCCCACGCCGTCCGCGGCGTCATGGGCCTGGACGAACTCGCGCAGCCACGGGATGAACTCGGGCGCCAGGTCGGGGCGCTCGGCGGCGAACTGCACGACGGTCCGCAGGTACTCCAGCTTGTTGCCGGTGTCGTAGCGGCGGCCCCGGAACTTCACCCCGTAGACGCCGCCGCCGTTCTCCGACGGCATGTCGGCGAGGGTGCGCAGCGCGTCGGTCAGCTGGATCTCGCCGCCGCGGCCGGGCGGGGTCTTCTCCAGCACGTCGAACACGGCGGGGTCGCAGACGTACCGGCCGATGATGATCCAGTTGCTCGGCGCCTCCTCGGGCGCGGGCTTCTCGACCAGGTCGGAGATGCGCACGACGTCGTCCTCGCCGGTGGCCTCGATGGCCGCGCAGCCGTAGGCGGAGACCTGGTCGGGCTCCACCTCCATCAGCGCCACCACGCTGCCGCCGTACTGGCCGCGCACCTCGATCATCCGGTGCAGCAGCTTGTCGCGGGCGTCGATCATGTCGTCGCCGAGCAGCACCGCGAACGGCTCGTCGCCCACGTGCTGGCGGGCGCAGTGCACCGCGTGCCCGAGGCCGCGCGGCTCGCCCTGCCGAACGTAGTGCATGGTCGCCAGGTCGGCGGACTCGCGGATGGCCGCCAGCCGCTCGCTGTCGCCCTTGGCGTTGAGGGCCTCCTCCAGCTCGTAGGCCCGGTCGAAGTGGTCCTCGATGGACCGCTTGCTGCGCCCGGTGATCATCAGCACGTCGCTGAGGCCGGCGTCGACCGCCTCCTCGACGACGTACTGGATCGCCGGTTTGTCGACGACGGGCAGCATTTCCTTTGGCGTCGCCTTCGTGGCGGGCAAGAATCGGGTACCGAGGCCCGCCGCCGGAACCACGGCCTTGAGTACGGGTGCAATGTCGACCATGGAAAGACCCTAGTCATCCGCGAGGACAACAGCGTGCACGACATCGTTTCGAAGACCGACCTCCGCACCGGGATCCTGGAAAGGCGTGCGATCATGACTCCTGAGGCGCGCACCGCGGCGGCCCGGTCGCTGCGCGACGCGCTGCTGTCCGTGCCCGAGATCGAGATGGCGGGGACGATCGCCGCATACGCCTCCATCGGCACCGAACCGGACACCCGCAGCCTGCTGTTCGCGCTGTGGAAGCGCGGCGCGTACGTGCTGCTGCCCCGCCTGCTGCCGGACGGCGATCTCGACTGGGCGTCCTTCGAGGGCCCCGACTCGCTGGCGCCGGGCCCGCGCGGATGCCTGGAGCCGACCGAGCCGCCACGCGGTCCCGGGGCCGTGGCCAGCGCGGACGTCGTCCTGGTTCCCGCGGTCGCGATCGACCGGTCGGGGATGCGGCTGGGCCGCGGGGGCGGCTCGTACGACCGGGCGCTCGCCCGCGTGGGGCCCGCGATCCTGACGGTCGGGCTGCTGTACGACACCGAGCTCGTGGACGAGGTGCCGTCGGAGCCGCATGACCGGCGGGTGCGCGCGGCGGCGACGCCGGCCGAGGGACTGGTGCGCTTCGCCTGAGAGTCCGGACGGCCCCCGGCCGGGATGAAGATCCTGCCGAGGGCCACCCGGCCGGGCCGGGGCTTGCCGAGGCGCGGAAGGCGTATCCGGCCGGCCCACAGATCTGGCCCGACGGTTAGCAGGACCTGGCGTGATGGCCAGTATCGGACGGCCGCATAGGGTGAGTATCGGCAAGATCGCGGATTCGGGGGAACCGCGGTCGGACGCAAGGCTCACCGGGAGGTTCGAGATGACGGCGCCCTGGCGGATCCTTTCCCTGCCCCCCCTCGGCGAAGATCTCGTGCGCGGCCTGTTCGGCTCGTTCGGCGACGCCGTTGAGGTGACGTTTCCGCAGACCAGGGACCGCGACGGGCTCCTCGCGGCGCTCCCTGAGGCGGAACTGGTCATCGGCGACTTCAGCGCGCAGCTGAGGCTGGACACCGAGGCCGTCGCCGCCGCGCCGCATCTGGCGTTCGTGCAGATGCCCGCCGTGGGGACCGACAGCATCGACGGCGCCGCTCTCGCGGAGGCCGGTGTACCGCTGGCCAACACCGCCGGTGCCAACGCGCGCGGAGTGGCCGAATGGGCGGTCGGCGCCGCGTTCGCGCTATGCCGCCATCTCGTCTGGGGCGACCGGCATGTGCGCGCGGGCGAATGGCCGCAGGCGGAGCTGCTGGCGCGCGGGACGAGGGAGATCCACGCACAGCGCGTAGGGGTCGTTGGCTTCGGGGCCATAGGCGCAGAGGCAGCACGTCTGTTCCAGGTGCTCGGCTGTGAGGTCTCCTACTGGACGCGGCACCCGCGTACATCGGCCTCGGCGACGTACAGGGAACTGGACGATCTGCTCGCCACTTCGGACATCCTGGTCCTCGCGCTACCGCTCACCGACGAGACACGCGGCCTCATAGGCCCGGAACGTCTCGCGCTACTCCCCGACAAGGCGCTGCTGGTGAACGTGGCGCGCGGCGGCATCGCGCCCGACGACGCCGTGCTCGCCGCGCTGGAGTCGGGACGCCTCGCCGGCGCGGCGCTGGACGTCTTCGACGAGGAGCCGCCTCGGGCCGACCACCCCCTGCGCGCGCACGAGAACGTCCTGCTGTCGCCGCACGCCGCGGGCGGGACGACGCAGTCGCAGCGGAACATCGTGACGATGCTGCTGGACAACGTCACGCGGGCCGTCCAGGGACACGCAGTGCAGAACGTCGTCAACGGAGTGGATCCGCAGGTCAGACGGAGATAACGGACGTTCTAGACGTCCCGTTCATCAACCGCAAATGTGCATTTGACACATGATTCTGTAGTATTGCTAAAAGTTCAACTTTGACGACCCCGAAGGGCGGGATGTGCAGCTCGACATCTGGCTACTCCTCGGGGCCGTGCTCGTACTCAGCGCCATCGTCGCGGTCCGGCTGTCGCACAGGGCCGGCCTGCCGACCCTCCTGGCGTACATGGGCCTCGGCCTTCTCATCGGCGAGTCCGGTCCCCTCCACATCGACTTCGACAACGCCGAACTGGCCGAGACGCTCGGCCTCGCCGCCCTCGTCCTGATCCTCGCCGAGGGCGGTCTCACCACCAACTGGCGCCACGTGCGGCCGTCCGTGCCCGCCGCGGTCAGCGTGTCCACCATCGGCACCCTGATCAGCATCGTGGTGGTGGCGCTCGCCGCCATGTGGCTGATCGGCATGGACTGGCGCCCGGCGTTCCTGCTGGCCGCCGTGCTCGCGCCCACCGACGCCGCCGCAGTGTTCTCGGTGCTGCGGCGGCTGCCGCTGCCGTCCCGGCTGACCGGGCTGCTGGAGGCCGAGTCCGGCTTCAACGACGCGCCCGTCGTCATCATCGTGGTGACCCTCAGCGCCAAGCACGGCGGCGCCCCCAACCTGGCCGAGCTCTTCGGCGTGATGGTGTACGAGCTGATCGCGGGCGGCCTGCTCGGCTTCGCGATCGGCTGGCTCGGGGCGCAGGCGCTGCGCCGCGTCGCCCTCCCGGCCTCCGGCCTCTACCCGATCGCGGTGCTGTCGCTGTCCGTCGGCTCCTACGGCGCCGCAACGCTGCTGCATGCGAGCGGCTTCCTGGCGGTCTATGTGAGCGCGCTAGTGCTCGGCAACGCCCGCCTACCGCATCGTCCAGCGACACGGGGCTTCGCCGAAGGCATCGGATGGCTGGCCCAGATCGGGCTGTTCGTGATGCTGGGCTTGCTGGCATCCCCCAGCGCGTTGCCCGGCCAGATCGTCCCGGCGCTCGTCATCGGGTTCGTCCTGCTGCTCGTAGCGCGCCCGATCTCGGTAGTGCTTTCCTCTATCGGATTCAAGCTGTCGTGGGGCGAGAAGGTGTTCGCCTCATGGGCGGGGCTACGCGGAGCCGTCCCCATCGTCTTGGCCACCATCCCGATGGTGAAGGACGTGCCGAGCGCCGATCGCCTCTTCTCCATCGTCTTCAACATCGTCGTGGTGTTCACCCTCTTGCAGGGCCCCACGCTGCCGCTGGTCGCCCGCTGGTGCCGGCTGAAGCCCGACGAGCAGACCCGCGAACTGGACGTCGAAGCCGCGCCGCTGGAGGAACTCCATGCGGACCTGCTCGAAGTCCGCATCCCGCCCGACTCCATGTTGAGCGGGGTGGAGATCTTCGAGCTCCGATTGCCCGCCGGAGCGTCCGTCACCCTCGTCGTAAGGGACGGGTCGAGCTTCGTACCGGAACCGACAACGCCCCTGCAGAACGGCGACACGCTGCTGGTCGTGACCACCGACACCGTGCGCGAGACCACGGAACGCCGGCTGCGCGCTATCAGCCGCCGCGGGAAGCTGGCAGGCTGGTTCGGCGAGACGGGCGCGTAGGGCCCTGGTCGGGGGATTCCGTACGGCCCTGCCACAGGCGGCTCACGGCGCTCGGGAACAGACCCGCGGTGAATCCTGTTGCAGCCATGGGTACCATTAGCAGTCATCTAGAGTGAGTGCCAGTCCGGGACGGCTCCGGGCTGAGTCAGCGAGGAGGAACCGTGCCGACGTATCAGTACGTTTGCACCGAGTGCGGCGAGCCTCTGGAGGTCGTGCAGAAGTTCAGCGACGACGCGCTGACCGAATGCCCGGCGTGCAGCGGCAAACTCCGCAAGGTCTTCTCCGCCGCGGGGATCATCTTCAAGGGGTCGGGCTTCTACCGCACCGACAGCCGCGGCTCCAGCAAGTCGTCCTCGACCGTGGGGAGCTCGTCCAACGGGTCCAGCGGCAACGGGTCCAACGACTCGTCGGGCAGCGACTCCGGCAAGTCCGACTCGTCCTCGTCGACCTCGTCGTCGAGCGACTCCTCGTCGTCGTCTTCCAGCTCCTCGTCGAAGTCGTCTTCGTCCGAGAAGGTGGCCTGACCTCCGGGCACGTCCCGGCACCACCGCGCTTCACCGAGGCCGGAGGAACCCGAGCAGGGTTCCTCCGGCCTTCGTCGTTCCTGGCCCCGTTCCGCGAGCCCGCTCCCTGAGCCGGCCCCTGGGGCTACCCCGAGTCGAACCCTGAGGCGTCCCCGAGATTTCGCGATATAACTTGCTTTCTCTCTTCAACCGAGAGACTCTTGTCGAGAGCAAGTGGTCGCGTCATATCGCGACTTCGCCGGACACCTCTCAGGAGATCGACCATGCGCGCACAGAGCCAGGCTCCCCCCAGCACACCGGCCCGCCGGCTCGCCGGGCTGATCGCCGGCCGCCGCGGCAAATGGGTCGTCCTGGCCGTCTGGGTCGTGCTGCTGGCCGCCCTCGGCCCGCTCGCCGGACGGCTCACCGACGTGGAGAAGAACGACGCGGCGTCCTGGCTGCCCGCCAGCGCCGAGTCGACCCAGGTCGTCAAGCTGCAGGAGGCCTTCCAGAAGGACGAGACGATGCTCGCCGTCATCGTCTACGAGCGTCCCGGCGGCATCACCGCCGCCGACCGCGCGAAGGCAGCCGCCGACGTGGCCGCGTTCGAGCGCCTCCCGGGCGCCGAGAAGGCGCAGGGCCCGATCCCGGCCAGGGACGGCCGGGCGCTGGAGACCCTCGTCCCGATCAACAGCGACGACGTGACCGACGCCGTCGACCAGGCGCGCGACATCGTCAAGCGGGCCCCGCCGGGACTG
The DNA here is from genome assembly GCF_039529375.1 of Actinomadura napierensis. Taxonomy (NCBI): domain Bacteria; kingdom Bacillati; phylum Actinomycetota; class Actinomycetes; order Streptosporangiales; family Thermomonosporaceae; genus Actinomadura; species Actinomadura napierensis. Next base: position 2,745 of record NZ_BAAAMR010000086.1, on the reverse strand, counting down.
TCCGCGCACGTCACCGGGCCCGCGGGCGCCGGCTCCGACCAGTTCGGCGTGTTCCAGAGCCTCGACGGGTTCCTGCTGATGGCCGCCGGCATCGTCGTGATCGTGCTGCTGCTGATCATCTACCGCAGCCCGGCGCTGTGGTTCATCCCGGTGCTCAGCGCCGTCTTCGCCCTGGGGCTCGCCCAGTCGGTGGTGTACCTGCTGGCCAAGTACGCCGACCTGACCGTCAACGGGATGAGCTCCGGCATCATGACCGTGCTGGTGTTCGGCGTCGCCACCGACTACGCCCTGCTGCTCGTCGCCCGCTACCGCGAGGAACTGCACCGGCACGAGGACCGGCACGAGGCCATGGCGTTCGCACTGCGCCGCGCCGCGCCCGCCGTCATCGCGTCCGCCGCCACCGTCGCCGTCGGCCTGCTGTGCCTGCTGCTCGCCGACCTGAACTCCACCGCCGGGCTCGGCCCGGTCGCCGCGGCGGGCGTCCTCACCGCGCTGGCCGCGATGGTCACGCTCCTGCCCGCCCTCCTCGTCATCTTCGGCCGCTGGGTGTTCTGGCCGCTCGTCCCGCGCTACGACGCCAAGTACCTGGAGCCGGAGGCGTACGAGGCCGAGCACGGCATCTGGTCGCGCGTGGCGGCGCTCGTGGCCAAGCGCTCGCGCGTCATCTGGCTGACCACCGGGGTCCTCCTTGTCGGCCTTACCTTCGGCCTAGGCTCGCTCAAGGCAGACGGTCTCTCCAACGCCGGGCAGTTCACCGGACGCCCCGACTCGATCGCCGGGCAGGAGGCCGTCTCCCGGCACTACCCCGCCGGTTCCGGTTCTCCGGCCGTCGTCATAGCGAAGGCGTCCGCAGCGCCTCAGGTTGCCGCGGCGGCGGAGCACACCCCGGGTATCGCCCAGGTCGGCCCGCCCTCCCACGCGAACGGGCACGTCATGTACGAGGCGACCCTGCGGGCCCCTGCGGACAGTAAGGGGGCCGAGCAGACCATCGACCGGCTCAGGGACGCGGTGCACGCCGTCCCGTCCGCGGACGCGAAGGTGGGCGGCACCACCGCAACGTCCCTGGACACCAAGCGGGCCTCCGCGCGCGACAACAAGGTCATCTTCCCGATCGTGCTTGGCGTGATCTTCGTCATCCTCGTCCTGCTGCTGCGCGCGCTGGTGGCGCCGCTGCTGATGATGGGCACCGTCGTCCTGTCGTTCATGGCCTCGCTCGGCGCGTGCGCCCTCATCTTCCGGCACGGCTTCGGATTCGAGGGCACCGACACCGGGTTCCCCCTGCAGGCGTTCACGTTCCTGGTGGCGCTCGGGGTCGACTACAACATCTTCCTCATGCACCGGGTGCGGGAGGAGTCGCAGGCCCTCGGCACGCGGCGCGGCATCCAGCGCGGCCTCACCGTCACCGGCGGGGTCATCACGTCGGCGGGCGTGGTGCTGGCGGCCACGTTCGGCGCGATGGCGACGCTGCCGCTGGTGTCCATGGTGGAGATGGGCTTCGTCGTCGCGTTCGGCGTCCTGTTCGACACGCTGATCGTCCGGTCGCTGCTGCTGCCCGCCCTGTCGCACGACCTCGGACGGCGGATCTGGGCGCCGGGCCGGCTCGCCGGGAGCGAGACGGCCTCGGGCCGGTCCAGGGTCCTCGACCGGGTCGGCTGACGCCGGGCGGACGGGATCGGGAGGGGTCCGGCGGAGCGCCGGGCCCCTCCGCCGCGCCCGCCGATCATGAAGTTATCCACAATCGGCGGCGGATCCGCCGCGGGCGCCCGGCGCTGGTTAGTGTCGGCGGCATGTCCACCAACTCGCAGCCCACGGCCGAGATCGCGGTCATCGGCGGTTCCGGTTTCTACTCCTTCCTCGACGACGTCGAGGAGGTGCGCGTCGACACCCCCTACGGCCCGCCGAGCGACGCCATCGCCGTCGGCGAGCTCGCCGGGCGCCGCGTCGCGTTCGTCCCCCGGCACGGCCGCGACCACCGCTTCCCGCCCCACAAGATCCCCTACCGGGCCAACCTGTGGGCGCTGCGGTCGCTGGGCGTCCGGCAGGTCCTCGCGCCCAGCGCGGTCGGCTCCCTGACCCCCGACCTCGGGCCCGGCACGCTCGCCGTCCCCGACCAGCTCGTCGACCGGACGTCCGGGCGCGCGCAGACCTACTACGACGAGGGCGCCGCGATCCACGTCTCCTTCTCCGACCCGTACTGCCCGGTCGGCCGGCGCACCGCCGTCGACGCCGCGGACGCCGCCGGATGGCCGCCCGTCGACGGCGGCACGCTCGTCGTCATCGAGGGCCCCCGCTTCTCCACCCGGGCCGAGTCCCAATGGTTCGCCGGCCAGGGATGGACCCTCGTCGGGATGACCGGCCACCCCGAGGCCGTGCTCGCCCGCGAGCTGGCGCTCTGCTACACCCCGCTCTGCCTCGTCACCGACCTCGACGCCGGCATCGAGGAGGGCGAGGGCGTGACGATGGACGAGGTGCTCCGGGTGTTCGGCGAGAACATCGGCCGGCTCCGCGACGTGGTCGCCGACGTGGTCAAGGCGCTGCCCGCCGACCGCGGCTGCGCCTGCCCCGCGGTCCTGGACGGCATGCGACTGCCGCTGGAGCTGCCGTGAACGCACGAGCGGCCCGGCTGCGGCGACCGCTGGCGGCGCTGTTCGCCGCGGCCGCCGCGGGCCTGGCCCTCACCGCGCTGCGGCCGGGGGCGGCGCCGTCCGTCCGCGTCCTGGCGGCGGCCCGAGACCTGCCCGCCGG
>NZ_BAAAMR010000085.1:0-40798 GCF_039529375.1 Actinomadura napierensis | reverse complement strand
GCGCCCGGCGGCGAGCGCGGCCAGCGCCTGCGCGCCGCGCCCGGCCGCCTCGCCGCCGCGCCCGAGGACCCGGCTCATGCCCAGGGTCAGCACGACCGCCGCGTCCAGCACGATGTCGGCCTCGACGCCGCTGCTCATGTGGGGGTCCCTCCCGGGTGGATCTTGCGGTCCCGCTGCCAGCGCTGCAGCCGGACGCCGGCCGCCACCGCGTGCGCGACCGCCCCGGCGACCATCACCAGCACCCACAGCACGCTCGCGATCGACGTCAGCGCCGCCGCCAGCAGGAGCAGGAGCAGCAGCGGCACCGTCGCGGCGAGGAGCAGGAACCCGCAGCCGCGCCGGTCATTGCGCCGCGCGGCGCCCGACATCGTCCGCGACGCCTTGGACAGCCCCCGGCCGCCCGCGCCCAGCACCTTCGATATCAGCGACCACGGCCCGTAGGAGAGGTAGTCGCCGCCCTGCGCGCGCGCCAGAATCACCTCGGCGCCGCATTGCACGCCCCATGCGATGAACGACAGCACGGCCAGCGCGGCGAAGGGGACGCCGCCCGACGAGGCGTGGAGGCCGACCGACGTCGTCCCGTTCTCCTTGCCCCCGCCGCCGAACAGGCTGCCGACGACCCAACTGACCGCCAGCCAGACCGCCAGGATCGGCAGCGTCCACACGACCGCCCGCGCCATCGCCGCGTTGCGTCCCGCGAGGCGTTGCCGCTCGCGCTCGGCCCACTGCGTCCGCAGGGCCTCGGAGCGCTGCGCCGCCGCGTGCCGGTCGCGCGCCCGCGCCTCCGCCTCCACGACGGCCTCCGGCAGGGCGCGGGTGACGGCGAGCAGCCGCAGCGGATCGTCGCCGGCCCCGTCCGCCATCCACGTGAACCACGGCACCGGCTCCGGGACGGCCCGCCGGGCCCGCGCCGCCCCCTCGGCGAGCGACCGGTGCGTCTCCGCCGGACGCGCCGCGAGCGCGAGCAGCGCCAGCAGGACGGCCGGCGGGTTCTCGGCCTCCGCGTCCGGCAGCCGCGCCGCCAGTCCGGCGGGCGTCGCGTCCTGCCCGCGCAGCCAGCGCGCCAGGTCGTTCCACGCCGCCACGTGCGCGCGCCACTGGGCGTCGGCCCCGGCCAGGCCCTCGCCGCCCGCGAACCCGGCGAGCACGCGCAGCAGCCCGTGCTCCCACAGGTCCCGCCCGATCCGGCAGGCCACCGGGTGATCGGGATGCCTGGGATCGGCGGCGAGCGCGGCGAGCGCGGGCAGGTCCTCGGCGGACGTCCTCCGGCCGAGATAGTGCGGGGGCAGCGCCGGATCCAGCCACAGGACGAGATGCAGCAGCTTCACGTCCGCCGGCAGGGCCGTCGCGAGGTGGCCGTCGACGAGGTCGATGCGGCTGTCGTCGGGCACGTCCGCGAGCCAGTCCCGCAGGCTCCGCCACGCCTCACCGGACTCCCCGCGCCCGAAGAAGTACTGCGCGGCGTGGTCCCAGTTCTCCACCAGCGCGCGCGCCAGCGCGTCGCGCCTGGTGTAGCGGTCACCGCGGAACGGAAGGCCGGTGCCGGTCTGCGGCGCCTCCTCCGCGACCTGCGGGGACCCGCCGTCCAGCCACGCGGAGACCTGCTCGCCGATCCACCTGCGCCGCGGGTCGCGGGTCAGCAGGCCCTGGCACAGCAGCCGCAACCGCGCGTCCGGCACGTCGTCCGCGCTCACCGGACGCGTCGCCAGGTGATCGACCACCACGGTCTCGCTCAGCCCCTGGAACGGCGCCCGGCCCGTCGCGCACTCCCGGACGATCATCCCGAGCGACCACCAGTCGCGGGCCGGCGACACCTGCCCCGACAGCGACTCCGGCGCCGCGTAGGCCAGCGTCCGCGACGACGAGGCGAACACCACGCTCGCGTCGAGCACCCTGCTCAGCCCGAAGTCCGCGATCGCCAGCCGCAGCGGCCCCCGGTCCAGGACCAGCACGTTCTCCGGCTTCAGGTCTCGGTGCACGATGCCGGCCCGGTGCAGCGCTGCCAGCCCGTCCGCCAGCTGCGCCGCGACCTCCGTCACGGTCTCCTCCGGCAGCGGGCCGTCCATCAGCGCGCGGAGGTTCCCGTCGGGGGCGTACGCCGCCACCTCGTAGTCACGGCCGTCCGCATGTCCCGTCTCCAGGATGCGGAGCACGTGCGGCGAATCGAGGGCGGGCAGCTTCTCCCACACGTCCCGGTCGGCGTGGTAGCCGCGGCGGAACACCTTCACCACGAACTGCTCGCCCTGCTCGTCCCGTACCAGGAGCAGATCCGACTCCGCCCCCTGCACGGGCAGCTCCGCGACCGCCTGGTACCGCTCCGCCAGCGCCGCCGGCAGCCGCATCAGCGGATCGCCGGGCGCCGCCTCCGCGTCGCGCCGCGTCGCCCCGGGGCCGGACCCCGCCCCCGGCGTCCGTGGACCGGGCACCCGCGGGTCCCGCCGGGTCGCCCCCGCGTCCCGCCGCGTGTCGCGGGGACCGTCGCCGCCGGATCCGGTCGCGTCGAACTCGCCCACCGCAGCCCCGTCTAGTCCTTGTCCTTGATGGCCCGCAGATACTCGACCTCTTTGAAGCGAACGACCATCGCCTCCATGAAGATCCGAGCCAGCATCGCTTGGAAGAACCAGACCACGGGCGAGGCGCAGATGATGATGAGGCCGAGCAGCCAGCCATTGCGCAGCCCCATGACCCATATGCCGATCACCACGACGATCAGGGCGGACAGGCTGACCAGCAGCAGCGACAGGATGTAGAAGCCCTTGATGAGCTTCGGCGTGACCAGGCTGTTGAAGTTCACGTCGAACAGCGCGGCGAGCAGGCCTTTCTCGCGCGGGTCGCGTGGGGGCGGCTGCCAGCTCTGCGGCTGCTCGTAGGGGCCGGTGCCGAAACCGGGGCGGGGGCCGGGGACGGGCCCGGGCCGCTGCTGCGGCGGCGGGCCGTACGGTCCGGCGGCCGGGCCGGGCTGGCCGGGCGCCGGTGGGCGCGGTGAGTGGCCGGGGTCCGATGGGTGCGTCATCGCCGTCGTCTCCAGTCTGGGGCCGCCTATGGGAAGACTCTAGAGCCTGATCCGGGCGTCCGGCCGGAACGGGAGGCGCGGCTCACCGGGCGTGCCGCGGTTCTCGCGGGCGCGCGCGCCGGGCACGCTGCGAAATAACGGCGGCACGGGTCGTGACGGTAATGCCTCGAAACGGGTCGGCAACGAGCAGGTCAGTGTATTCGAGTCCATTCGGCGAGAGCATGGGCCCGTGGGCCTATGTCGGCGTTCGGCTTTTGGGGCCAGGGGCTTAAGGGCCTCGTTCTACCTGCGGATTTCCCTTATATTTGATCATTGTACGAAAGAAGTTCACCTGGCCGGCGACCGTTCTCGGGACCGCTCCAAGCGCTTATCGGGTAACTTCTCGCGAGTCCGTCCGATTGGCTGTATTAATCCTTGATCGGGATGGATTTCGATGGTTATCGTGGCCCGCGGGCGCCGAAAATCCGTCCGTGGCGCGGCACGGTGCCGGGCCGTCCGGTGGAGGGTGTGGTGAGGCACGTGACCGACCGGGACCCCGCGTGACGCTGGTCATGCTTCTCGACGACGTCCCCAGCCTGGGCGTCATCCGCGGCGCCGTCGCCGAGCGGTCGCGGACCGGGTTCGCGCCGCTGACGGACGAGGGGCTGGAGTTCACCGGCCGCATCGAGGGCGCGCTGGCGGGGAGTCCGGCGGTGCTCGCCCTCTACCCGTCGTGGCGGCCGGACGCGGCGGGCCGGCTGCTGCGGTTCGCGCGCGCGTCGCTGGGCACCCGCCGCCTGGCGATCGTCCCGCTCGACCTTCCGCCGCTCGCGCTGTCGCTGGTGGCGGACCAGCTGGCCTTCCTGGCCCCGTACGTCGAGCCGGGGACGCTGGCCACCGTCGCGCCGCGGCTCGCCGGGCTGATGGTCGCCGGGGCCCGGGTGAACAGCGTCACCCGGCTGGAGCACGTCCGGACGGGCTTCGGCGACCACCTCGCCTCGTACCTGCCCGGCAGCGAGTTCCTGGTCACCGCCGCCCCGCACCAGGCGGTGCACCGGGTGGCGGGGGACGCCGCGCCGCCGGCCGGGTACGCGCCGCGCCCCCCGGTGGTCGTGCTGGCGGCGGAGCACGGCGGCGACGGCGCCTGGGTCCGCGACCGGCTGGGGCCGGCGCTCGGCGCGGTGTCGGTGACGGCGGTCGACGACCAGCCGCTCGGCGCCGAGTACTGGCGCGCGAAGCGGTACGTCGAGTTCGTGGCGTTCAGCGGGGACAGCGGCGTCCTGCAGTCGGTGGTGCGGGCGGCCGAGTGCGAGCCGTGCCCCTGGTGCGGGACGCCGGTCGGGTCGCCGGTCTGCCCGTTTTGCGCGATGGTCCAGCCCGTCCGGACGCCGCCGCCCGCCGCCGCACCGCCGCCGGCGCCCGGCGAGCCGGGGGCAGGGCGGGCGCTGACGTCTCCGCCGACGGACCGGAGCGCGTCCGCGCCGCAGGCGCGTCTGGTCACCGCTCCGCCGTGACTGGGGGCCCCGCCGTGCCCCTCGAATCCCCGTCCCCGTCGCGATCGAACGGAGTCCCATGAACCCCCGACAGCGCCGCGGCGTGCTGCTCATGATCCTCGCGGCGGTGGGCGCCGTGGCGGTGTTCGTGTCGGTCCTCGGCTATGTCGGCTCGGTGCGGGCGGAGGTCGGCGAGAAACGGCAGGTGCTGCGGCTGAAGGTCGCCGTCCCCGCCTACGCGCGGCTGGACCCGGGCATGGTCGAGCGCGTCGAGATGCCGGCCAAGTGGTCGCCGGACACGATGCTCACCGACCCGGCGTCCGTGGCGGGCAAGGTCGCGCCGGCCGCGCTGGTCGCGGGCGCGTACCTGCAGCGGGGCATGCTGATCGACGCGCCGCTGCTGCAGCCGGGGCAGCGCGAGATCGCCATCATGATCGACGCGGAGACGGGCGTCGCGGGCAAGGTGAAGCCCGGCATGGTCGTCGACATCTACGCGACGTTCCAGCAGCAGTCGCAGCGCGACCAGAAGTCCTGCGCGTCCCGGATCATCCGCCGCGCGCAGGTGATCCAGGTCGGCCGGACGACCCGGCAGCGCGCGGGCGCGAACGCCCAGGACGTGAACACGGTCGTCCCGATCACGTTCGCGCTGGCGGCGGACGACAGCGTGAAGCTGACCTACGCGGAGGCGTTCGCGAGCCACGTCCGGCTTGCGCTGATCGGCGGCGACCAGGCCGACGCGGCGAGCGACCCGGTGCGCAAGCTCGGCGCCACCTGCGACATGCCGGCCGCCCGGTGAACGGCCCCGTGGACGGCCGGCCCGTCAAGGTGCTGCTGGCCACCGCCGACCGGGACCTGGCGGACCTGCTGAACGCGCAGTTCCGGGAGCTCGGCGCGGTGGAGGTCGCCGGGGTGGAGACCGGCGCCGCGGACGTGGTGGGCGCGGCGGCGGGCGTCCCCGGCCTGGACGTGGTGCTGCTGCACCAGGCGCTCGGGCCGCTGCCGGCGCTCGACCTGATCCGCGAGCTGGGCGTCCGGCACCCGCACCTGCCGGTGGTGCTGATCGCGGAGGAGGCGACGGCGGAGACGTTCGGCGCGGCGATGGCGGCGGGCGCGCGCGGCGTGATCTCCACCGAGCCGACGCTGTCGGAGCTGCAGAGCCGGGTGGAGGCGGCGGCGGAGTGGGCGCGGACGATGCGCCGGCACTTCGACCCGTCCGAGCAGAGCCCGCTGCCGGGCCGCGTCGGGACGGTGCTGGCGGTCTGCGGCGCCAAGGGCGGGACGGGCGCGACGACCGTCGCGGTGCATCTGGCCGTGGCGGCGGCGACGGCGGGGCGCGGCGTGTGCCTGGTGGACCTGGACCTGCAGAAGGGCGACGCCGCCGGCTACCTGGACGTCGTGCACCGGCGCAGCATCGCCGACCTCGTCGGGGCGGCCGACGACCTGGACGGCCCGACGCTCGCCGAGGCGCTGTTCGTGCACCGCCTCGGCGTGCACCTGCTGCCCGCGCCGGCGGAGGGGGAGCGGGCCGAGGACGTCCCGGCCCGCGCCGCCCGGCAGATCCTCGCCGCGCTGCGGGCCCGCTACCAGGTGGTGATCGTCGACTGCGGCGCCCAGCTGTCGGAGGCGAGCGCGATGGCGGTGGAGCTGGCCGACCGGGTGGTGGTCGCGGCGACCCCGGACCTGCCCGCGCTGCGCGGCGCGAAGCGGCTGGTGCGGATGTGGGGGCGGCTGCGGATCCGCAAGGAGGAGGACGTCGCCGTCCTGCTGAACCGGCACGACCGCCGCAACGAGGTCCAGCCGGACCTGGCCGCGAAGATCGTCGGGGTGGAGCTGCTCCGGACGACGGTCCCGGCGGCGTACCGGGCGCTGGAGGACGCCTCGAACACCGGGGCGCCGGAGGCGGTGCGGAGCTCGGACTTCCGCAAGGCGATCAGCGGGCTGGTCCGGGAGACGGGCCTGCTGGACGAGCCGGCGGAGCCGGAGGGCGGGCGCGACCGGGGCGCGGCGTCGGTGGACTTCGCGGCGACCGTCCCGCTGGTGGGGCTGGTGCTGCTGCTCTGCTGGCAGGCGCTGCTGACCGGGCTGACCTCGATGTACGCGAGCCACGCCGCGGACGAGGCGGCGCGGGCGGTGGCCGTCGTCGGCTACGGCACGCCGGAGGCGAGGCAGGAGGTGCGGCGCCGGGCCGTGGCGCGGGTGTCGGGGCCGTGGGGCGGCGAGGACGTGCTGCACCTCGGCGTCGAGGACGGGTACGCGAAGGTGACGATCGACGTCCCGGCCGTCCTGCCGGGCTGGTCGTCGACGTTCGGCCTGACCACCCGCGCCCGCATCGTCCACGAGGACGCGGAGGGCGGGTGAGGACATGGCCGGCCACGCCGACCCCGCCGCCGACCGCGGGACCGCCTCCGTCGAGTTCGCCGCTCTGCTGCCGATCGTGCTGGCGGTCGTGCTGGTCTGCTTCGAGGCGCTGATGGCGTCCGTGACGGTCGAGCGGGTGGAGAACGCGGCGCGGACGGGCGCCCGGGTGGCGGCCATGCGCCAGGACGCGTCGGCGTGCGTCCCGGCGGCGGGCGCGGCGCTGCCGGGCTGGCTGAACGACCGGACGCTGCGCGGCGCGGACGCGGGCGGCGACGGGGTCTCCTGCACCGTCCGGGCGAGGGTGCCGCTGCTGTGGCGCGGCGTCCCGCTGGACTACACCGTGACCCGCACCGTGACGATGCCGACCGGATGAGCAGGGGCCGACCGGATGAGCCGGGGCCGACCGGATGAGCGGGGGCCGGGCGGATGAGCGAGGGGCCGAACGGGTGAGCCGATGGGACTGAGGGACCGCCTGGAGGACGGGCGGCTGAACGGCGCCGCGGTCGGCCGCGGCGGGGTGTCGCACTGGCGCCGCCGGCTGCTGGAGGAGGTGAACCTCGACGAGCTGGCGCTGCTCGGGCTGGCGCAGCGGCGCGCCCGGCTGGAGAAGGTGACCGGGCACATCGTCGGCCGCGAAGGGCCGGTGCTGTCGCCGGGGGAGCGGGCCGCGCTGATCCGCCGGGTGGTGGACGAGGCGCTCGGCCTCGGCGTGCTGGAGCCGCTGCTGGCCGACGAGACCGTCACCGAGATCATGGTGAACGGCCCGGACCACGTGTTCGTGGAGCGGGACGGCCGGGTGGAGCGCGTCGACACCGCGTTCGCCAGCGAGGACCAGCTCTACCAGACCATCGACCGGATCGTCGCGCAGGTGAACCGCCGGGTGGACGAGTCGAGCCCGATGGTGGACGCGCGGCTGCCCGCCGGCGAGCGGGTCAACGTGATCATCCCGCCGCTGTCGCTGGTGGGGCCGGTGCTGACGATCCGCCGGTTCCCCCGCTCGTACACGATCGAGGAGCTGGCGGGCCGGGCCAGCCTGGACGCCCCGACCGGGCTGCTGCTCGCGGCGTTCGTCCGGGCCCGGCTGAACCTGGTCATCTCGGGCGGCACCGGGACGGGCAAGACGACGATGCTGAACGCGCTGTCGGCGTTCATCCCCGACCACGAGCGGATCGTCACGATCGAGGACTCGGCGGAGCTGCGGCTGCGGCAGGAGCACGTGGTGCCGCTGGAGTCGCGGCCGCCGAACATCGAGGACAAGGGCCGGATCACGATCCGCGACCTGGTCCGCAACGCGCTGCGGATGCGCCCGGACCGGATCATCGTCGGCGAGGTCCGCGGCGGCGAGACCCTCGACATGCTCCAGGCGATGAACACCGGCCACGAGGGGTCGATGGTGACGGTGCACGCCAACTCCACCGAGGACGCGGTGCACCGGCTGCAGACGCTGGCGAGCATGAGCGACGTCCGGCTGCCGTTCGACACGATCCGCGACCAGATCGACGGCGCCGTCGACGCGATCGTGCACCTCGGCCGGGGCCCCGACGGCTCGCGCCGGATCGTGGAGGTCGCGGCGGTGGCGACGCGGCGCGGGGAACGGCTCCGGCTCAAGCCGATCATGACGTTCGACGCGCTGCCGATCGGGCCGGACCGGGTGGTGCGCGGAGAGTTCCGGCACCGGCCGCTGCCCGGCGTGCTGGCCACCCGGCTCTTCCACGCCGGCGAGGGCGTCCCGCCGGCGTTCGGCGTGGAGACCGCGGACGGGGAGGGGCGATGAGCCTGCCGGTCATCCTGCTGCTGATGGCGGTCACGGCGGTCCTGGCCGTGTGGGGCGTCGGGGAGCTGGCGGCGGGCCGCGAGACGCGCCGCGGCATCGCGGCCCGGTCCCGGCTGGACGGGGAGCCGCCGCCCGGCGGGCCGCTCGTCCGGCTCGACCGGCGGCTGCGCGGCACCGAGCTCGGCCGGCTGCTGGCCCGCCGGATCGCCGCGGCCGGCCTGGCGATGCGCGTCTCCACCTTCCTGCTCTCGATCGTCGCGGCCGGCCTCGCCGCGATCGCGCTGATCGGACGGCTGCTCGGGCCGGTGTTCGGCGTCGCCGCCGCCGTCGCGGTCGGGTTCGTGTTCTTCGCCTACCTGCGCAGGCGCGAGGAGCGGCGCAAGGAGGAGTTCGTCGCGCAGCTGCCCGAGCTGGCGCGGGTGCTGTCGAACGCGGCGCAGGCCGGGCTGTCGCTGCGCACCGCGATCGCGCTGGCCGCCGACGAGCTGGACGACCCCGCCCGCACCGAGCTGCGCCGCGCCGCCGACGGGCTGCGGCTCGGCGAGTCGCTGGAGGGGGTGCTCGGCGACCTGGCCGCCCGGCTGCCGTCCCGCGAGCTCGGCGTGCTGGTCAGCACGCTGCTGGTGTCGGCGCGGTCCGGCGGGTCGCTGGTCACCGCGCTGCGCAGCATCGCCGCCACGCTGGAGGACCGCAAGGAGATCCGCCGCGAGGTGCGCACGATCCTCGGCCAGGCGGTGGTGTCGAACTGGGCGGTCGGGATCCTCGGGGCGGCCGGCATCGCCATGATCAACCAGATCGAGCCGGGCGCGCTGCACGAGATGAGCACCCATCTCACCGGCCAGCTCATGCTGGCGGCCGGCGCCGGGCTGTTCGTGACCAGCCTGGTGGTCATCCGCCGGATCACCCGGATCGACGTGTGAGGTGACCAGATGATCATCCTGCTGGCGGCCGGCGCCGCGCTCAGCGTGCTGCTGGCGGCCTGGGGCCTCGTCCTGCTCACCGGCGGGGAGCGGATCTCGGGGTCGGCGCTGGCCGCGACCGCCCCGGCGCCCGCCGCGCGGTCCGGGCGGGGCGAGGTGTTCGGGCTGAACCGGCTGGCCGGACGGCTCGGACGGCCCTTCGGCCGCCCCCTGATGACCGCCCTCGCCCCCTGGCACCGCCGGATCCGCGAGCGGATCGACGCGGCGGGCCGTCCCGGCGGCATGACGGTCGAGTCGTACGCGCGGATCACCGCCGGGTACGCGGTCCTGTTCGGCTCGCTCGGGGTGCTGCTGATCAGCGCGGGGCAGGTCCCGATGGGGCTGATCTGCCTCGCCGGGATCTTCCAGAACGAGCTGCTCCTGCTCGGCCGCGCCCGCGCCCGCCGCGACGAGATGCAGCGCGGCATGCCCGACTTCCTGGACGTCCTCGCCGTGACGGTGTCGGCGGGCATGGGGTTCCGGCACTCGCTGGCCCGGGTCGTGGACAGCATGCCGGGCCCGCTGGCGGACGAGTTCACGATCGCGCTGCGGCAGATGGAGCTCGGCACGTCGCGCCGGGAGGCGTTCGAGGACCTGCGCCGCCGCAACCGGTCGGAGATGCTGAGCCAGTTCGTCACCGCCGTCCTGCAGGCGGAGGAGCTGGGCGCCCCGCTCGCCACCACCCTGATTGACATCGCCACCGACATGCGCCGCGAGTCGGCGCAGTGGGCGCGGCGCAAGGCGCAGCGGACGACCCCGCAGGTCACCGCCGTCACCACCGCGCTCACCCTGCCCGCGCTGATCCTCGTGGTGCTGGGCGCGCTCTTCTACAGCTCGGGAGCTGATCTCGGTGCCGTCCTCGGCCACTGAACCCGGCAGAGCCGGTCCGAGGGGTGGTCCCCCCTCGGGCAGTGCTGCCCCCGGCGGAGCCGGTCCGGGGGGCGCGGGCGCGCGGTCGCGGATCGGCGCGGCGTTCCGCTTGCTCATGCAGGTGCGGACGCTGATGGCGGCGATCACGTTGCTCGTCCTGGCGGTGCGCGGGCTGACGGTCGCGACGTTCGTCATGGTGGCGTGCGTCGGGCTGCTGTCGTGGCTGGTCTCCCGGCAGGTGGACCGGATCGTCCGGCGGCTGCTCGACCATCCGCTGCTCGTCGCGCTCGACCTGTGCCTCGGGTTCGCGGTGCTGGCGGTGTGCGGGCCGTCCGGGCCGTTCTTCCTGTCCACGGTGGCGACCGCGGCGGCGGCGGGGCTGCTGTACCGGTGGCCGGGCATGCTGATCGTGTCCGTCGTGCAGATCGCCGGGTACTTCGTCACGTTCGCCGTCCCGCACGCCGACGTCGGCACGTTCGAGGCGCTGGCCGGCCAGCCCGCCTACTACCCGCTCGTCGGGTTCGCGGGCGTGGCGCTGCGGCGGCTGTTCGAGGAGCAGGCGGCGGCGGAGGACGCGCGGGTCGCCGCCGAGGGCATGGCGGCCGCCGCCGAGGAGCGCGCCCGGCTGGCCAGGGAGATGCACGACTCGCTCGCCAAGACGCTGCGCGGCGTCGCGCTCGCCGCGTCGGCGCTGCCCGCGTGGATCCGGACGGCGCCCGAGCGCGCCGAGCGGGAGGCGGCCCGGCTGGCGGACGCGGCCGAGACCGCGTCCCGCGAGGCGCGCGGCCTGCTGACCGATCTGCGCGACGCCACCGCCGCGGCGCCGCTCCCCGACGCGGTGCGGGCCGCCTGCGCCGCCTGGTCCGAGCGGACGGGCGTGGACGTCCAGGCGGACGTCGCCGGCGACGCCGGGCTCCCGCAGCGCGCCCGCCACGAGGTGCTCGCCATCCTCGGCGAGGCGCTCGCCAACGTCGAGCGGCACGCGGGCGCCGCGCACGTGACCGTCCGGCTCGCACGGGCGGCGGGAGACGTCGTCCTGACGGTGCGCGACGACGGGCTCGGGTTCCGCACGGCGGCGCTGGACGACTACGCCCGCGCCGGCCGCTACGGCCTGGTCGGCCTGTACGAGCGCGCCGAGCGGGCGGGCGGCACCGCGCTCGTCCGCTCCGAACCCGGCGAGGGCACCACCCTCCTCGTCCGGGTCGCGGCGGAGCCGGCCGGACGCGGCGGCGCGGACATGCCCGCGGAGGTGAGCTGAGTGAGCGCGACACGTGTCCTCGTCGCCGACGACAACGTCGTCGTCCGGTCCGGGCTGGTATCGCTGCTGGAGGCGCACGGCATCGAGGTCGTCGGGGAGGCGGGCGACGGGCGGCGGGCCGTGGAGCTCACCGCCCGGCTGCGCCCCGACCTGGTGCTGCTGGACGTGCGGATGCCGCTCATGGACGGCGTCGCCGCGGCGGCGGAGATCAGCCCGCTCGCCCCGGTGCTCATGCTGACCTACACCGACGACCCCGGCACCGTCCGCGCCGCGCTCGGCAAGGGCGCGACCGGCTACCTCGTGCACGGCGCGTTCACCGCGGACGAGCTGATCGCCGCCGTGCACAACGCCGCCGGCGGCGCGCACCCGCTGTCGCCCGCGGCGGTGTCCGCGCTGGTGGGAGCTGTCCGGGAGGCGTCCGAGCCGGCGGCTCCCGGGTCCGGGACGCCGCCGGACGCCCCGCACGGCGGGTTCGGCCTGTCGGCGCGGGAGGCCGAGGTGATGCGGCTCATCGTGCAGGGCGCGTCCAACGGCGAGATCGCGGGGCGGCTGTTCCTGGCGGAGAAGACGGTGAAGAACCACGTCAACCGCATCTACGCCAAGCTCGGCGTCACCTCCCGCGGCGCCGCCATCGCCCGCTGGATCGGCACCGCCGGCGACCTGTGACGTCTTGTCGGCATCGGCCCTCTGGGCCCACGGGACCGGGCCCGCAATTGGGACGGCGGGCCCTGGGAATGGCGCGGCCGGCTCAATACTTTTGTGGCCGTATGACGACGAGGGTCCACATCCCGATCCCAGGGAATGCCCGCCGGAAAGGACCGCGATGATTTCGCTCGCGATGCGGAAAGAGCTCTTGGACGACCGGGGAGCCGACATCTTCGAGTGGGCCGGAATGCTCATCCTGGTGGCCGCCGTCATCGCCGGGCTCTACGGCCTCGGCATCGTCGACACCACCACCGGCGGGGTCGACAAGGCGATGAGCGGCATCTTCAAGGGCGAGGCCGATGGCGGGGGCGGCGGAGGCGGCGACCACGACTCCTGCCAGGTCGCCAAGCACGTCGACCTCTGTCCCTGGTGAGGGCGCGCCCGTGACCGCCCCTTCGGTGCCACAGAATTCAGGAGGTTCATCATGAATGCGCTGCTTCCCGTCTACGTGCGGTCGCGGTCGTCCATCCAGGCCGCCGGCGAGCGGGCCGTGCTCTTCTTCCGGGGCCGCGTCGAACGGCTCAAGAACCCCGATGACCGCGGGGCCGACATTTTCGAGTGGGCCGGGATGCTGATCCTGGTGGCCGCGATCATCGCCGGCCTCTACAGCCTCGGGATCGTCGACACGGTCACCAAGGCGGTCGAGGACGCGCTCAAGCAGATCTTCGAGGGCGACCCGGGCGGCGAGGGCGGCGACTGATGGGCGGTGCCTGATGGACGGTGCGGTCGCCGCGGGAGCGGCGGTCGCGGGGACGGCCGCCGGCTGGCTGGCCGCCCCGGCCACTGCCGCCTACCGCGGGCCGCTCGCGCCGCGTGCTCGCCTCGGGATCGCGGCGCTGACCGGTGTGGTGCTCGCGGCGCTGGCGGCCCGGCTCGGTGCCCGCGCGGATCTGGTGGCGTTCGCCTACCTCGGCGTCGCGGGCGTCCTGCTCGCGGTGATCGACGCTGCGGTGAAGCGGCTGCCGAACGCCCTCACGCTGCCGTCCTACCTGATCGGGTTCGCGCTGCTGGCGGCGGCCGTCCCGGTCACCGCGCACGGCGCCGTCCGGCTCGCGCACGCGCTGGTCGGGATGACGGTGCTGTGGGCGTTCTACTTCGTCCAGCACTTCCTGCTGCCGCACGCGATGGGCGGCGGCGACGTGAAACTGGCCGGTGTCCTCGGCCTCTACCTCGGTTGGCTCGGTGAGGCGGCATGGGTGACGGGCGTGGTCGCCGGTTTCCTCTACGGCGGCGTGTACAGCGTGACGTGGCTGCTCCTCGGCCGCGCCGGGCGCAAGGACGAACTGCCGTACGGGCCGTTCATGCTGGCCGGCGCGCTGACGGGCGTGCTGTTCGGCGGCTGGTTCGCACGGTGAGCCGGCCGCGCGTGCGGGGCGACGAGGGCGCCGCGACCACGATCCTGGTCGTCGGGATGGCCCTGTGCCTGCTCGCGGCCGTTCTGCTGTTCAGCCGCGTCGCGCAGGCCGGCGACATGCGCACCCGGGCGCAGCGCGGCGCCGACGCCGCCGCCCTCGGCGCGCTCGAACCGCTCCGGCTGCGGCTGGTGGAGATGGCGCTGTCCGGGACCCCGCCCGCGGGCCTCGGCGCCTGGCTGCTCGACGACGACGCCCCGCAGAACGCGGCCGGACGCTACGCGCGCGACAACGGGACGCGCGTCGACGGCAAGGTGCATCTCACCGGGCTGGACGGGACGTACGCGAAGGTCAAGGCCGTCACCGCCGACTGCCAGCTCAAGAAGGAGAGCGAGCTGACCGAGCAGGAGAAGGACGACCTGCGCCACGGCCGCCACCTGTGCACCGACAACAGCGGCAAGAAGGGCATCGGACGGGTCGGGAACGCGGTCGCGATCGCCCGGCTCGTCGTGCCCGACTGCGCCTACGAGTTCTCCCCGGTCCCGCCGGGCGAGACGGCGCCCGAGGAGCAGCCGACGGCCCCGGCCCGGCTGGTCTGCGACGGCGCCGTCGCCTGGCCGGGCGGCGACGCGACGGCACTGAAGAAGAAGTTCAGGCTCCGGCTCGTCGACAAGGAGAGCGACGTCGCCTACAACGGCTTCCCGTACCAGAACATCGGATTCGGGGGCGAATTCCCACCGCCGGGCCCGCTGCCCGCCGGGACGCCGGAAATGATCCGCCGCGCCATCGCCTTCGCCGAAGCGCAGCTCGGCACCTGGTACCAGTGGGGCGGAACATGCACGTCCCCGAGCCGCGCCACCGCGACGATGGGGAACTGCGACTGCTCGTCCCTCGTCCAGATGGCCTATCGCGCGGCCGGGATCTCCATTCCCCGCGTCACCTATGACCAATGGCGATTCGGGCAGGGCATTCCGGCGGGCCAGGAGAAGGCGGGCGACCTGGTGTTCTTCCGCATAGGTCCGCGCGGTCCCGAACACGTCGGGCTGGTCGTCGACCCCGCCACGCACACGATGATCGAGGCTCCGCACACCGGCGCGACGGTCCGCTACAACACCTATACCGATTACGTCGGCTTCCGCCGTCCGTACGCGGGATGAATGGGCCCGTGTTTGGGTCTCCGGACTCATTCCAAAATGGCTTGACGGTGCGAATCTTCGGGGCGTGTCCCCCTTCCAGCGCCGCCGCGGCGGTCCCGCCGACCGGGGCGCGTCCGTCCCGGAGTACGTCGGGATCCTGGCGCTCGTCGCGGCGGTCTGCGCGTCCCTGCTGGTACTCGGCGTCCCAGGCCAGACCAGTGACGCGGTCTGCCGGGCGCTGCACCGGATGCACCTCGGCGACGCCTGCGCGGGAGGCGGCGGAAACCGCGGCCGGACCGACCCCGACGAGCCCACCACCGCCTGCACGACCGGAATCGAAACGAAATACCTCGAAGAGACCGTGACGATCCCGACCCGCATCAACGTGCGGACGAACAGCCGCGGCACCGTCCAGCTCACCCGACGGGTCGGGCCGGACGGGAAATCGTCCTGGGAGGTCACCGACTTCACCTGGGGAGAGGGCGGCGTCGCCAGTCCCGACCTCGACTTCGGATTCGGCAAGTTCGGCATATGGGGCGGCGGGCAGTTCACCAACGGGACGGTCTACTCCTTCGACGACGAGAAGGACGCCAAGAAGTTCTTCGACGACCTCGTCGACCACCGCATCGGCAACACCGCGAAATTCGTCGTCCGCACCAACCCGGTCACCGGCGGGTTCTCCTGGCTCGTCGGCAAGACCCCGTGGGTCGGCAAGTACTACGACCGCTGGATCGGCGGCAGTGAACCCGACAAGGAGCCGTCCGCCGACTACCAGGAGGGCGGCCCGACCGGCGGGTTCAAGGGCGAGCTGAACCTGTGGAAGGTGAAACTGCCGTTCAAGGCGCGCGGCTGGCTGATCGACGGCACCCGCACCGACCGCAAGACCGGCGAGCGCACCACCTACTACACGGAGAAGGGCGAGGGCGAGATCGGGTTCCTCGTCGACCTCGGCGACATCTGGAAGGTGCTGCCGAAGGGCACCCGCGAGCGCGCCGCGGCCGGCGCCGCCGACGCCCTGACCCTCGCGGTGAACGAGATCGGCAAGCGCGCCGGCGCCAAGGGAATCGAGCTGACCCCGGCCGAGACCGAGAAGATCAAGGGGCAGATCCGGGTCAATCCCAACATCGGCCTGAACGTCAAGCACCGTGGCCAGACCACTTGGGCCTACACCGAGGACAAGGACGGCAACCCGCTCAGCCTCACCAAGACCTCGAACTCCCAGAACGTCATCTACTTCCGCGCCGACGGCAAGGCGACGGGGTCCCTCGAAGGCGACAAGGGGGAGCTGACCGCCGGAGCGCAGTGGATCCTCAGCTCCGAGCGCACCGTCACCGACAAGACCCTCGACTACTCCGACCCCCAGGACCGGCAGGCCATGGAGGACTACCAGCGGACCGGCGACGACGGCGCCCTCGACGACTACTTCGACGGCGGCGGCGGACGGATGTCCCGGCTGACCTACGACGTCACGGGCGACACGGGCAAGCTCGACGCCAAGGGCGAGACCGCCGGGAAGAGGAAGCTCGGCGGCCTGTTCGAGAGCTCCAGCGAACACCAGACCAACACCCTCACCGGGGCCCAGTACTACAAGCCGGGGGAGGGGTGGGTGCCGTGGAAACGCTGCCTCGGCTGACCGCCTGCGCTGCCCTGGCCCTCGCCCTCGTCGGCTGTTCCGCGCACCACGACGACGCCCCGCCCGTCCCGGCGGGTTTCAGCGAGCACCGCGCCGACGTCTACACGTTCGCCTACCCGTCCGGCTGGACGCTCCGCCCCGGCACCGAGGACGGCGGCGCGCCCACCCTCGACGTCAACGGCCCGGAACTGCCGTCCGGCGTCGACGACGGCCAGATCCACCTCGGCCGCCGCGACCGCTACACCGGCACGCTCGACGGGCAGCTCGCCCAGTTCCGCGGGCTCGCCCTGCTGAACGGCTACCACCTCACCGCCGCCCGCCGGACGGACCTCGACGGCGCCGACGCCCGCCGCGTCGAAGCCCGCTACGAGATCACCTCGGCCGACGGCACCCGCACCCCCATGCACCTGACCGGCCTCTACGTCCTCACCGGGCGGCGGACGCTGCTCGAATTCATGATCCGTTCGCCCGATCGCGGTACCGCCGCCGCCCGGGTCCCCGCGATCCTCGGATCGTTCCGGCTGAAGGAAGGACGATGAGGCGCCGCATCACCGCCGTCGCCTTGGCGTCCGTCGCCGCATGGGCGGCGCTCCGCCTCCTCGACCTCGTTCCCCCCGGCCGGGCGGTGCCGCTGGTGGCCGGGCCCGCCCTGCTCCTTCTCGCGCCGCTCACCGTCGCCGCCGACCTCTCCGCCCGCCGCCGCACGCCCGCCCGCGCGACCGGGACCGTCCTGACCTGCGAAGGCGAGGGCGTCGAGCCGTCCGGCTGGGAGTACACGCTGACCGTCCGCTTCACCTCGGCGGACGGCCGCGACCACGTCATCACCGAATCCGGCCGCCCCCGCCGCCGGCCGGCCGACCCGATGGCCGTCCGCTACAACCCCAGCGACCCCGCCCGCGCCCGCCTCGACCTCGGCACCGCGCCCGCCTGGACGGCCGCCGCCGCGCTGCTGCTCATCGGAGCCGTCGTCACCTGGTTCGCCGCCCGCTGAAGGAGACCCATGCCCGACCGCCGCCGCGTCGCCACGACGGTGCTTCTCGCCGCATCCGCGGCCCTGGCCGTGCTCGTCGCGCTCGCCGTCCTGGTGGCAGCGGTCGCCTTCGCCGCACCGGACCTCGCCTCCTCGGACACCTCCTACTGGACGTCCGCCGCCGCGGCGGTCCTCGTGCAGCTCCCCATCGGCGTCCTCGCGGCCCGCCTCACCGGCCCCCGCCTGCGCCGCGCCGGGGTGTCCGGGGCCGTCGCCCTTCCGCTTCTCACGGTCCTCGGCCCGTCCGTCCCCGCCGTCCTGGCGAACGTCCGCCCCATCGAGCACGTCAGCGCGCCGCTCGGCCTGCTCGCCGCCCTCTGCGTCCTCGCCGCCGGCGCCCTCCTCGGCCTCCGCCGGCCGGCGCGCGCGAGCACCTCGCTCTACTGAATTAGGCCCCCGATTGGGCCTCGAGACCCATGTGCCCCCACCGTCCCTCTCGTTTCAATGACGGCACCATGCCTCCTGAAGACGGTGCCGACCTCCCGCCTCTCCCGCTGGACCTCCCGGGCTTCCCCGCACCCCCGCAGAGCAGCCCTCCACCCCCGACCACCGTCGAGCCACCGCCCACCGCACCGCCCACCGCACCGCCCGACGAACCGCCCCCCGCCGCCGAGCCGAGCAAAGCAGTGCCTGATGGGACGCCCGCTGCTCCACCATCGTCGGACGCCCCGGCCCCACCGGCCGCGCCCGAGCCCGCTGCTGGGCCGACCTCGGCGAGTTCGTCTGGCGGTGAGGCGACGTCTTCGGACTCGCCGGAGGCTGTCCCGGCGGTCGCCACGGCACAGCCTGCGCCTTTCGGCGCCGCGGCGCCGGACGAGGTGCCTGCGTCCGTGCGGGTGGCCGGCGGCCCGCCCAGGCGAGTAGGGACGCTCGGCCACGGGGGCGCGCCGGCTCCTCCGGTGGTCGGGGCGCCGGTCGGCGGAGGTCCAGGGTTCGCGGGGCCACGGGTCTTCCGGCAGGCGGCGGGTCATGGCGCGGGTGGGCGGCGGTGGCGGCCTCCGTTGGTGCTCGTCGTGGGCGTCGCGGCGTTGCTCGTGGTGGCCTTGCTGGCCGGCGTGCGGGCGCTCGCCGGAGGCGGTTGCGGAGAACGGCTCGCGCTGAACGTGGCGGCCGACCCGGCGGTGGCGCCCGCGGTGACGGCGCTGGCCGGACGGTTCAACGACGCGGACCACGAGGTCGACGGGCGCTGCGTCGAGGTGACCACGAACACGCTGCCCTCGTCGGCCATGGCGCTGGCGCTGGGCGGTGACCGGTCCGCCGCGCAGGCGCGCGCGGACGCCTACGTCCTGGACTCGTCGCTGTGGCTGGAGATCGCGGGCCGGACCGCCGAGCGGACGGGCACCGCGCTGCCGAGGCCGGTCGGCTCGGTCGCGAGTTCGCCGGTGGTGTTCGCGGTGGCGAGGGACGCGGCGCCGGGCGCGCTGTCGTGGCGTGCGATGGCGCCGGGCGGGAACGCGTCCCTGCGGCTGCTCGCGCCGGAGGAGAACGCGGCCGGCATGGTCTCGCTGCTGATGGCGAAGCAGGCGGCGGGGACGGGGGACAAGGCCATCGCCGGGTTCACCGGGATCCTGCAGTCCGCGCAGAGCGTGGACGGTTCCGCGCAGGGCGAGGCGGCGGCGTTCGACGGGCTGGTCCGGTTCGGCGGCGGGAGCACGCCGGTGCTGGCGGTGCCGGAGCAGGCGGTCTGGCGGCGGGCGGCGGCGGGCGGCACGCCCGTCCGGGCGGTGCTGCCGGCGGACGGGACCATGAGCCTGGACTTTCCGCTGGTCGCCGCGCCGGGAAAGAAGGCCGACGCGGCAAGGCGGTTTCTGGAGGACGTCCGGTCGCGGGCGGGGGCGGACGCGCTGGCGAAGGCGGGCCTGCGTCCGGCGGGCGGCGGCGCGGCGAAGGGGGTGTCGGCGGTGACCGGCGTCGCGGCACTGCCGCGGACGGCGCCCGCCTCGCCGGGTGCGGTCAGCGAGGCGCTGGAGATGTGGCGGCGGATGCATCTCGGTACCCGCATGCTCACCGTGATCGACGTGTCGGGGTCGATGCTGGAGCAGGTGCAGGGGACGCAACGGTCGCGGATGGCGGTGACCACGGGCGAGGTCGAGAAGGGGATGTCCCTCCTGCCGGACTCCGCCGACATGGGGCTGTGGGCGTTCTCCACCGGAATGGACGGCTCGCGCCCGTACAAGGAGCTGGTGCCCGTCGGACGGCTCGGCGCGGCGGACGGGGGGCTCACGCATCGCGCCGCGATGCAGCAGGCGCTCGGCCGGATGCGGGCGAAGCCCGACGGGGACACCGGCCTGTACGACTCGGTGCTCGCCGCGTACCGCAACGTCAAGGCCGGCTACCGCGGCGACATGATCAATATCGTGCTGGTGTTGACCGACGGGAGGAACGACTTCGCGGGCGGCCTGTCGGAGCAGGCCCTGCTCTCGCAGCTGAAGGCGGAGTACGACGCGAGCCGGCCGGTGCAGGTCGTCGGCCTCGGCTTCGGGCCGGGCGTCGACCTCGGCGCGCTGCAGCGGATCGCGCAGGCCACCGGCGGCGCCGCCTACCAGATCCGCGACCCGCGGCAGATCCACGAGCTGTTCCAGCAGTCGGCCGCGCTGAAGATCTGCGACGACCCGCGCCAGTGCCCGGTCGGCTGACCAACGGATCGGGGTCCGCGCGCGGGCCGCCCGGATTCCATGGGCGGGCCGATCGGGGTCCGCGCGCGGGCCGGGCGGGTTATCGTGCCCGAAACTCCCTCAGAGTGCCGGAACGGGCGAGGTGCGATGGTCGCGTTGGTGCTGCTCCCGGTCGGGCTCGCCGCCGGCCTCCTGCTGGCTCCGCTGGCGGCCCCGTTCACCGGCGGCGTCCCGTGGACGCGGCGGCTGGCCATGGGGGCGGTCACCGCGGCCGTGTTCGGGGCGATCGGATGGCGGGCCGGGACGGAAGCCGTCCTCGCCGCGCTGCTGTACCTCGCGGCCGTCGGCACCTTACTGGCCTTCGTCGACGTGCGGGTCCAGCGGCTGCCGGACCGGTTCACCCTCCCGTCCTACGGCGTCGTCGCGGCGCTGCTGGCCGTCGCCGTGCCCTTCACCGGCGACGGGCTGAGCCGGTTCGGGCACGCGCTCATCGGCATGGCGGCGCTGTTCGCGCTGTTCGCCGTCCAGGCGCTCCTGGTCCCGACCGGGGTCGGGTTCGGGGACGTCAAGCTGGCGGGGGTGCTCGGGCTGTGCCTCGGGTGGTTCGGGACGCGCGCCTGCGTGACCGGCCTGCTGGTGACGTACCTGGTCGGCGGCGCCATCGCCGTCGGGGTGATGATCGTCCGCCGGACCAGCAAGGGCGAGTTCCCGTTCGGCCCCCCGATGCTCATCGGGACGCTCGTCGCGGTGCTGTGGGCCGCCGGGTGAGCCGGCGGGCGCCGGTCACGCGCAGGGGTTCTTCTGCCCGGCCTTGACGCCCCCCTTGATCTTGTTGATGGCGGCCGGGGCGACGCGGACGCCCTTCGTGCCGACGACGAGCCGGACGCCGCCGCCGGGCGCGGAGCCGTCCGCGGTGAGCAGCGCGTCGGGCACGTCACCGGCCAGCGCCGACGCCTGCGCCTCGGCGGACGGGTTGTAGACGAGGCGGCTCTCCGCGGCGGGTGCGGCCTTCTCCGTCTTCGCGGCGACCTTGAAGCCACGCTCGTGGAGCTGGCGGACGACGCGCGCGACGACCGCCTTCTTGGCGCCCGCCGCGGCCACGGTGACCTCGACCTTGCCCGGCGACGGCGGCGCCTGCTCGGAGGGGGCGGGCTTCGCCGGTTCGGCGGGCAGGTCGTTGTCGTGCTGGATGGCGTCGAACATCGGCTTGGCCTGCGCGGCGTTCCACTGGACGCGGTTGGGGTCGGGGGCGTAGCCCTCGACCGGGACCGTGACGAACCGGACCTTCCCGGCGTCCATTCCCTTGAGCCCGTCCGCGAGCTTCTTCATGGTCGCCAGGTCGAGGCCGTCGTCGGTCGTCATCGACTTGGTCGCGGCCTTGAGGAACTTGTAGGTCTTCGCCGGGTCGGTGAGCACCGAGCCGCTGGTGGCCTTGTCGACGACGGCGGCCATGAACTTCTGCTGTCGCTGGATGCGCTCGAGGTCGGAGCCGTTGCCGAGGGAGTAGCGGGCCCGCACGTAGCCGAGGGCCTGCGTCCCCTTCACGGTCTGCTTGCCGGCCTTCAGGTGCAGCTCCGCGCGCGGGTCGTCGACGGGCTTGTCGACGCAGATCTGGACGCCGCCGAGCGCGTCCACCATCCGCTTGAAGCCGGAGAAGTCGATCTGCACGAAGTGGTCGATGTGGATGCCGGTGAGCGTCTCCAGCGTCTTCCAGGTGCAGGTCGGCCCGGCCAGGGCGAACGCGGAGTTCAGCATGCCGAACTGGGCGGGGACGGTGCCGCCGCCGTCCTTCTCGCACGCGGGGATCTTCACCATCGAGTCGCGGGGGAAGCTGACGCCGACCGCCTGGTCGCGGTTGGGCGACAGGTGCAGCAGGATCGCGGTGTCCGAGCGGGCGCCGGTCACGCCGTCCGCGGCGTACTCGGCGTTGTCGCCCGCGCGCGTGTCGGAGCCGAGCAGCAGGACGTTGAGCGACTTGTTGAGCTTCTTCGGCCGGTCCGTGCCGAGCTGCCCGCCGACGTGCTTCTGGTCGATGCCGCCGACGATGTCGTGGTAGAGCCAGGCCGCGCCGGCGCCGCCGGCCACGACCACCGCCGCGGTGCCGATCGCGGTCCAGCGCAGGAACCTGCGGCGGCGCGCGTGCGCCGCGACGGCGCGGCCGGGGGCGGCGTCGTCCTCGGGGATCGGGGAGGCGCCGGTTCCGTGGGCGGCGGTGTCCCCCGCGAGATCGTCGCGGCCGGGGTCTTTGTCGCTCATTCGTCCAGTTTCGGGCGGGCCCGGTGGGGGCGCGTGGTCTGGGAGGGTTCGTCAGTCTAGGGAGAGGCGGGAGGCGCGTACATTCTCTTGTTTGATGCGCGATACGCCCGATCTGTTGACGTCGGCGGCCGGAATGTGGTCCGGATCCCTTGCGCCGGGGTTTTCCGTACGATCGGTCCTGTGGACGACGGGTGGGTGATCGGCGGCCGGTTCACCATGCTCGACCGGATCGGGGCGGGCGGGACGAGCCGGGTCTGGCGCGCCTACGACCAGGCGGAAGGGCGGTACTGCGCGGCGAAGCTCGTCCAGCGGCGGGGCCGGACGTCGGTGCTGCGGGCGGTCCGCGAGCAGGCGCTGCGGCTGGCGCATCCGCATGTCGTCACCCCGTACGCGTCGTGCATGGCCGGCGATGACGTGCTGCTGGCGATGGAGCTGGTGAGCGGCGGGTCGCTGGAGGCGCTCCTCGGCGACTACGGGCGGCTGCCGCCGGCGTACGCGGCCGAGGTGCTGGACCAGGTGCTGGCCGCGCTCGGCCGCATCCACGCGGAGGGGATCGTGCACCGGGACGTGAAGCCGGCGAACCTGCTGCTGGAGCCGAGCCCGGTCGGCGCCCCACACGTCCGGCTCGCCGACTTCGGCATCGCGCTCGGCGACGACGGCCTCCGGTTCACCACGACCGGCTTCACGGTCGGCACGCCGGGCTACCTGGCGCCCGAGGTGCTCGACTGGAACCGGCCGGGTCCCCGGCAGGACCTGTACGCGGCGGGCATGGTCGGCTGGCGGATGCTCACCGGCGCGGGCGACCCGGAGCCGCACCAGCGGATCGGCGCGGCGCCCGAGGGCGTGCCGCCGATGCTGTGGACCGTGCTGTCGCACCTGTGCGACCCCGATCCCGCGCGCCGCTTCGTGGACGCGGGCGCCGCGCGCCGGGCGCTGTCCTCCTGCGACCCGGGCCTGAGCTTCCCCGCGCTGACCCTGGACGGCGAACCGCTGCAGATCTTCGACCACCTGGGCCCGCCCCCTCCGCACCGCTGAGGCGTCACCGGATGGGGGGCGCCGGGGCGGCCGGTGCCCGTGCCGGCCTCGTCCTGCGGGGCGGGGGATCAGCTCTTCTCGAAGGTGACGTCGACGCGGCGGTTCTTGGCGCGGCCCTCCGGGTCGTCCTTGCCGCCCTTCTCGTTAGGTGCGACCGGCCTGGTCTCGCCGTACCCCTTGGCGTCGATCCGCGGGCCCGCCCCCTTCAGGACGTTCTGCAGTTCGGACTTGACCGCGTCGGCGCGCTGCTTCGACAGCGTCAGGTTGTAGCCGGCGTCGCCGATGGAGTCGGAGTGGCCGGACACCTGGACGGCGCCGTGGGCCTGCCGGAGGCGCGGGGCCAGCTGGGCGATGCGGCGCTGTGCGGCGGCGGTGAGCGTCGCCTTGCCGAAGTCGAACAGGACGTCCGCCGAGATGCTGACGGTGACCTGCCCGCCGTCGGTCTTCTCCTGCTCCAGCGGGACGACCGCCTGCTCGAGGTCGAGGCCGACGACGGAGGCGCCGGTGTCGAGGGGCAGCACGCTCGCCGTCAGGCTCGGGTTCGGCTCACCGGGTTCCGCGGCGGCCGCCGCGACAGGCGGAACGACGAGCGCCGCGCCCAGCACGCCTGCGACGACGGCGGTCCTGCGCTTGCGGCTCACCGCTGGACCGGGACGTCGTGGAAGGTCGGCCACGACCCGATCTGCACGTCGATGGCCTTCACGTTCTCCGGCGGGGCGGCGAAGGTGTAATAGAAGGGGGTGACCTGGTCGTTCGCCATGGTGGTGAAGATGTCGTCCGTGCTGAGCGACTTGCCGTCGGAGTCCTTCACGATGTTGTGGCGCTTGAGGTTCACCGGGTCGATCAGGGACGTGCCGAGGGCGTGCTCGCCGTTGAGCCGGTAGGCGTTGATGCGTTGGCCGCCCGGGACGTGCGGGGTCATCTGGGTGGTGAGCGTGGCCAGCGCGCCTTTCACACGCAGCCCCATGATGGCGATGTCGACCTTGGCGCCCTGGGCCAGCGGGCTGTCGAAGGTGCCCTTCACCAGGGGTTCGGTGGCGTTGTCGAGGTTCGCCCCGTTCACGGTGCTCTTGGGTGCCGCGCCGGACGCCGGGGCCCCGGCTCCGGCGCCCTTGCCGGAGTCGCCGTCGGAGTTGGAGCAGCCGGCGAGTGAGCCGGCGAGCAGGAGAGCGGCGGCCGTCATCGCGGCCGGGCGGGGTGACAGGCGCATGTACGGCCCTTTCCGGTTCGTCGCATATGCAAAGGATGCTTGCCGTGGCACCATGGTGTAGGCCTGATACGTCATTGCGTTCGAGAAGCTAGCGTTTGCAACTGCGAAAAGTCAAGGGGGCGGCGGAATGGGCGTGGCCGCGGAGACGGTCGTCCGGAACCGGGCGCTGCAGACCGAGTGGTACGGCGAGCCGCTGGGCGAGCGCGTCCGCCGGCTGCTGGACCGGCTCGGCCTCTCGCAGTCGGGCCTCGCCGGCGTGCTCGGGCTGTCCGCGCCGATGCTGTCCCAGCTGATGTCGGCGCAGCGCGCCAAGATCAGCAACCCGGCCGTCCTGCACCGGCTGCTGGCCGTCGAGGAGCTCGCCGCCGACCCCGGCTTCGAGGCGATGGCGGCGGGCGAGGTCAAGGAGCGCCTGCGGGAGATCGGCGCGGAACCGGCCGCGACGACCGCGGGACTGCGCGCCGCGACGTCCGGCCGGATCCCGGTCGGCGGAGCGTCCGGCGAACCGGTGGCCGACGGGGCCGCGCGGCGGGCGGCGGACGGCGCGCCGGTGCCCCCGGAGGCGGCGGCGCGGCTCGTCCAGGCGCTGCTGCGCGAGGTCGCCTCCGCCGCCGAGATCGAGGCGGCCGCCGCGCTCATCGGCGACCGGTTCCCCGAACTCGCGGACCTGCTCCGCGTGTACGGCAACGGGCGCACGAGCGAGGCCGCCGCCCACTACGCGCGGACCGCTGGAAACGCCCGCGGCTACTGAGCGCGTTCGCCGGTCGGCATCGCGCGGGCGCCGCGGCGGCGGGTGGTCATGCCGTGGCGCGCTCGTCTCCATTCCGCTGGGCCATAACGACTGGTTATAGGAAGCGGGCGGTGCGGTAGCGCCATTCGAGGGCTAAAGTCTGTGGTCAGGGTCACATGCGGGTCTGGCTGTTATGTATGTCACAGCTCCCGGCGGGTGGCGTAGGGTCGCTTCGCTGGAAGCGCACACGAGCCGTCACCGCGCGCATGCGGGACGCGCCTCAGGCCGGGCGCGACGGCCTTATGGGTGCGCTCGGAACGTGGTACGGGGACACGACGACCCGAGCTCAGGAGAGCGATCGATGAGCACTATGGAGGCGCCGGCCAAGTCGCGCGCCCAGATCAAGGAACGCACGCTCCGCAGGGACAACTGGCGCCTGTATCCGATCACGACGTTCGTGATCTTCACGGCGTGGGTGGTGTACGCGACCGTCCGGGCCTTCTGGGGCTCGGCGTTCTACGTCCCCGAGTACCACTACCTGACGCCGTTCTACTCGCCCTGCCTGAACGACATCTGCAACAACGTCACCGTCGACGGCCACACCGGCGACGCCGCGGAGTTCGGCACCTTCCTCCCGTCGGCCACCCGCGGCTGGATCCCCTTCGCGATCATCACGCTGCCGTTCCTGCTGCTGTTCCGGCTGACCTGCTATTACTACCGCAAGGCGTACTACCGCTCGTTCTGGGCGTCGCCGCAGGCCTGCGCCGTCCGCGAGCCGCACGGCAAGTACACCGGCGAGCGCCGCTTCCCCCTCATCGGCCAGAACCTGCACCGCTACTTCTGGATGGCCGCGTTCCTCATCTCCGTCGTCAACACCTGGGACGCCGTCCGCGCGTTCCACGGCAAGGACGGCGGGTTCGGCATCGGGCTCGGCACCCTCATCCTGGTCGCCAACGTGGTCCTGCTGTGGCTGTACACGCTGTCGTGCCACTCGTGCCGGCACATCGTGGGCGGGCGGCTGAAGAACTTCTCCAAGCACCCCTTCCGGTACCGCATGTGGGGCTGGGTCTCCAAGATCAACCAGAACCACGGGACCTACGCGCTCATCACGCTCGGCTCGCTGGTGGTGGCCGACGCGTACGTCGCGCTGGTGGCCGGCGGCGCCTTCTCCGACCCCCGCATCTTCAACTGAGGCCAAAGGATCATGACTGAGATCGAGAGGCACTCCTACGACGTCGTGGTGATCGGTGCCGGCGGCGCCGGGCTGCGGGCGGCGATCGAGGCCCGCCTCCAGGGCAAGAAGACCGCGATCATCTCCAAGTCGCTGTTCGGCAAGGCGCACACGGTGATGGCGGAGGGCGGCGCCGCCGCCGCGATGGGGAACGCCAACCCCAACGACAACTGGATGGTGCACTTCCGCGACACCATGCGCGGCGGCAAGTTCATGAACAGCTGGCGGATGGCCGAGCTGCACGCCAAGGAGGCGCCCGAGCGCATCTGGGAGCTGGAGCACTGGGGCGCGCTGTTCGACCGCACCAAGGAAGGCAAGATCAGCCAGCGCAACTTCGGCGGGCACGAGTACCCGCGGCTGGCGCACGTCGGCGACCGGACGGGCCTGGAGCTGATCCGCACCACGCAGCAGAAGATCGTCGCGCTGCAGCAGGAGGACCGCGCCGAGCACGGCGACTACGAGGCCCGGCTCAAGGTGTGGGCCGAGACGACCGTGACGCGGCTGCTCAAGGACGGCGACCGGATCTGCGGCGCGTTCGCCTACGTCCGCGAGACCGGCAAGTTCGTGGTGTTCGAGGCGCCCGCGGTGGTGCTGGCGACCGGCGGCATCGGCAAGGCCTTCAAGGTCACGTCAAACTCCTGGGAGTACACCGGCGACGGGCACTCGCTGGCGCTGCTGGCCGGCGCGACGCTGCTGAACATGGAGTTCGTCCAGTTCCACCCGACCGGGATGGTCTGGCCCCCGTCGGTGAAGGGCATCCTCGTCACCGAGTCGGTGCGCGGCGACCGCGGCGTCCTCAAGAACTCCGAGGGCAAGCGGTTCATGTTCGACTACGTCCCCGAGGTCTTCAAGAACCAGTACGCCACCACCGAGGAGGAGGGCGACCGCTGGTACGACGACCCCGACAACAACAAGCGGCCGCCGGAGCTGCTGCCGCGCGACGAGGTCGCGCGCGCGATCAACTCCGAGGTCAAGGCCGGACGGGGGTCGCCGCACGGCGGGGTGTTCCTCACCGTCGTCGACCGGATGCCGGGCGGCGCGGCGGAGATCGTCCGGCGGCTGCCGTCGATGCACCACCAGTTCAAGGAGCTGGCGGACGTCGACATCACCAAGGAGCCGATGGAGGTCGGGCCGACCTGCCACTACGTGATGGGCGGCGTCGAGGTCGACCCGGACACCGGTGCCGCGAAGGTGCCGGGGCTGTTCGCGGCCGGTGAGGTGTCGGGCGGCATGCACGGCTCGAACCGGCTCGGCGGCAACTCCCTGTCGGACCTGCTGGTCTTCGGCCGGCGGGCCGGGATGGGCGCGTCGGAGTACGTGGACGGGCTGCCCGCGCGTCCCGGCGTCCCCGAGGCGGAGGTCGAGGCGGCGGTCACCGAGGCGCTCGCGCCGTTCGAGCGCGAGGGCGGCGAAAACCCCTACGCCGTCCACGCCGAGCTGCAGCAGACGATGAACGACCTGGTCGGCATCATCCGCAAGGAAGGGGAGCTGCAGCAGGCGATCGAGGCCCTGGGCAAGCTCCGCGAGCGGGTCGCCAACGTCGGCGTCGAGCCGGTCGCGGTGAACGACGGGCGCGGCTACCACCCGGGCTGGCACCTGTCGCTGGACCTGCGGAACATGATGCTGGTGTCGGAGGCGGTCGCGAAGGCGGCGCTGGAGCGGCAGGAGAGCCGCGGCGGGCACACCCGCGACGACTACCCGCAGATGTCGGCGGAGTGGCGGAAGGTCAACCTGGTGTGCGGCCTGGCCGGCGACCCGTCGTCCCCGCACGTCGAGCTGAAGCGCCAGCCGATGGTGCCGATGCGCGAGGACCTGCTGCAACTGTTCGAGACCGACGAGCTGAAGAAGTACCTCACCGCCGAGGAGCTGCCGGCGGACGTGGCCGCCGCGGGCGCCGCCGAGGACGACGAGGAGGACGACCAGTGAGCTACGAGGCCAAGTTCAAGGTCTGGCGCGGCGACGACGGCGCGGGCGAGCTGACGGACTACACGGTCGAGGTGAACGAGGGCGAGGTCGTCCTCGACATCATCCACCGGCTGCAGGCCACGCAGGCACCCGACCTCGCCGTCCGGTGGAACTGCAAGGCCGGCAAGTGCGGGTCGTGCTCGGCGGAGATCAACGGCATGCCGCGGCTGCTGTGCATGACGCGGATGTCCACCTTCACCGAGGACGAGACGATCACCGTCACCCCGATCCGGACGTTCCCGGTGATCCGCGACCTCGTGACGGACGTGTCGTTCAACTACGAGAAGGCGCGGGAGATCCCCTCGTTCGACCCGGGCGACGTGAAGCCGGGCGAGCTCCGGATGCAGCAGGAGGACGTCGAGCGCTCGCAGGAGTTCCGCAAGTGCATCGAGTGCTACCTGTGCCAGAACGTCTGCCACGTGATCCGCGACCATGAGGAGAACAAGCCCGACTTCGCCGGGCCGCGCTTCCTCATGCGGATCGCCGAGCTGGAGATGCACCCGGCCGACCAGGCCGACCGGCGGGAGATCGCGGCGAAGGACCACGGCCTCGGGTTCTGCAACATCACCAAGTGCTGCACCGAGGTGTGCCCCGAGCACATCAAGATCACCGACAACGCGCTGATCCCGATGAAGGAGCGGGTCGTCGGCCGCAAGTACGACCCGGTCGTGTGGCTCGGCACGAAGCTCGGCATCGTCAGGAAGGGGCAGGACACCCCGTCGGCGTAGCGGACGGGCGGCGGGCGGCGGGGCGGCGACGGCGGGCGGCGATGCCCCCGGACCGCCGCCCGCCGTACCGCCGTTCCCCATGAACGCCGTGCTCGCCGCCGGGGGCACGGCTCCCCTGTCTCGCCGTGCCTCCGCCCGAGCCGGGCGCCGGCGACCTGCCGGTCGCACACGCCGGGGTCAACCCTGGTGCCCGCGCGCCGCGGTGAATAGGGAAGAGTGCACACAACGCGTGACAAATTCGTGATTATCCCCCTGGGACCGGTGCCGCCGGGTTCCCCTTAGCGTGGTGGGCATGAGCGCCCTCGAACCGGGTTCGTTCCTCGCCGAACTCACCCCGGCGGAACGCGGCGACCTGGAATCCCGCGGCCGCGTCCGCGACTTCGCCCGGGGGGACACGCTGTTCGTCGAGGGGGACCGGTCCAGCTGGGTGGCCGTCCTGCTGCGCGGGCGGGTGAAGGCGTTCTCCTACCGCGAGCACGGCGGCGAGGCGCTGCTCGCCGTGCGCGGCCCCGGCGCGCTGCTGGGGGAGGTCGCCGCGATCGACGGCCTGCCCCGCTCGGCCACCGTCTCCGCGCTGGAACCGGCGCAGGCGCTCGCCGTCACCGCCGACGAGTTCATGGCGTTCCTCCAGGCGCACGGGCGCGTCTCGATCATCATCATGCGGATGCTGTGCCAGCGCTGGCGCGACGCGGACCGCAAGCGCGTCGAGTTCGGCATGTTCGACGCGACCGGACGGGTGGCGCAGCGCCTCGTCGAGCTGGCGGAGCGGTTCGGGCAGCCCTACGAGGGCCGCGCGGACGCGGCGAGCCGCGCCGGCGGGCAGAGCGTCCGCATCACGCTGAATCTGTCGCAGGAGGAGCTCGCCGGCTGGGTCGGCGCGTCGCGCGAGGCCGTCAGCAAGGCGCTGCGGACACTGCGGCGGCACGGCTGGATCGAGACCGGGCGGCGCCGTCTCATCGTGCACGACCTCCAGGCCCTCCGCCGGCACGCCCGCTAACGGTCAAGGCGGTCGCGGGCGGGCCCACGGCGGGCCCGTACTCTGTGCAGGATGCAGCTACAGCAGCTCGCCTACTTCGTCGCGGTCGCGGAGGTACGCCACTTCACGCAGGCCGCGGAGCTCCTGCGTGTGGCGCAGCCGTCGCTGTCCAAGCAGATCCGCGCGCTGGAGACCGAGCTGAACGCGCCGCTGTTCAGCCGCGCCCGGGGCAACATCACCCTGACGCCCGCGGGGGAGGCGCTGCTGCCGCTGGCCAAGCGGATCCTCGCCGACGTCGACACGGCGCGCCTCGAAGTGCAGGAGCTGACCGGGCTGCGCCGGGGACGCGTCCGGCTGGGCGCCACGCCGTCGCTGTGCGCGGGACTCCTCGCGGACGTCCTGCGCCGCTTCCATGACGCCTACCCCGGCATCCAGCTGCTGGTGGAGGAGGGCGGCTCGCGCGACCTGGTCAAGGAGCTGACCCGCGGTTCGCTCGACCTCGCCCTGGTCATCCTGCCGCTGCACGGCGACCCGCCGCTGGACACCGCGCCGATACTGCGCGAGTACCTGGTGGTGGCCTCCCCGGTGGGCGGGGACGAGGGCGACCCCCGGGTGGCCATGCCGCGCCGCTCCTATCTGCGCATCGAGGACCTGCGGAACCGCCCGCTCGTCATGTTCCGCTCCGGCTACGACCTGCGCGAGGCCACCATCAGCGCGTGCCGCGCCGCCGGCTTCGAGCCGCGGTTCGCCGTCGAGGGCGGCGAGATGGACGCCGTCCTGCGGTTCGTCGAGGCGGGCCTCGGCGTCGCGGTGGTGCCCAGCATGGTCCTCGCCGGACGGCCCGGCCTGCGCGGCACGCCGCTCGTCCTGGCCGACGAGGAGGCCCGGCGCGGCCACCACGGCCCCGGCCTGCTGCGCACCATCGCGCTGGCGCACCGCAAGGACGTCGACCTGACCCACGCGGCCCGCGCCTTCCAGGACCTGCTGATGACGTTCCTCCTGGAGGCGGGCGCCGCGCAGAGCCTCCCCGCCGGTGTCGAGTCCCTCCTCCACGCCTGATCAGCACAGGTCGTCGGCGGCCTGCCGGTGGGCCTCGGCCGCGCGCGAAGAAGCCCGCCGTCCGCTGATCCGGTTCGGGGGTCGGGGCGGCGGTGGCGTTGTACGGTTGCGGGACGGACGGCGGGTGGCGAGGGGAGGCCGGTGTGAGCGACCGCACCTCCCGGCAGCGCCGTTTGGTGATGCTGCTGGCGGGCTTCTTCGGCTTCGCCATGACGGCCACCCTGTCCGTCGTCCCGAACGCGGCGGCCGTCGAGATCGTCCGGATCGGGACGGCGGCGGCGTCGAGCGGGGCGGGCTCGCGGGGGCAGGCGTCCTCGCTCGCCCGGGACCGCCGCTCCGCGCCCGCCTGGCCGCGGTTCTCCGCAGCGGACGTCCGGCTGTGGCAACGGCTCGGATTCGGCTCCGGGGAAACGCAGGGCCACCATTCCGTCCTGCCGTCGGCCATTCCGACCGCGGCACTCCGGCCGAGCCGGCTCAAGGCCGCGGCGGCGCGCGAGTGGGTGCCGGCGTCCGTTCACACCTCCGCCGTAGCGGTGCGAGGGCCTCCTTCCGGTACGGGTTTCTGACGCTCATCAGTCATCGGCCGCAGTAAGCCCTGCGGGCGCTGCGGCGTACCCGTATGGAGGCTCGTCATCTTCCGCTTCGCCACGCGGCGGGCGCGTCATGCGCTCGCCCGGTTCACGCTGCCCGCCCATCGATCGGACGCGGCGTGCTGACCGCGTTCGCCCGCGCGTTCCGGACCCCGGAACTGCGCCGGAAACTGCTGTTCACCCTGTTCGCCATCCTCGTCTTCCGGCTGGGGCAGAACCTGCCGCTGCCGAACGTGGACGTGACGGCGCTGAGGTCCGCCGCCGACGCCGCGAAGAAGAGCAACCAGCTCTATGGACTGCTCGACCTGTTCAGCGGCGGTGCGCTGCTGAAACTGTCGGTGTTCGCGCTCGGCATCTACCCCTACATCACCGCGAGCATCATCCTGCAGTTGCTGACGGTGGTCGTCCCGAAGCTGGAGGCGCTCAAGAAGGAGGGGCAGTCCGGCACCACGAAGATCACGCAGTACACCCGCTACCTCACGGTCGCGCTGGCGGTCCTGCAGGGCGCGAGCGTTGTCGCGATGACGTCCGCCGGGCAGCTGTTCCAGGGCTCGGACGGCATCCTGCACGACAGGGGCGTCTTCCCGATCGCGACGATGGTCGTGTGCATGGTCGCCGGGACGGCCGTCACGATGTGGCTGGGCGAGCTCGTCACCGAGCGGGGCGTCGGCAACGGGATGTCGGTGCTGATCCTCACGCAGGTGGTGGCGGTCTTCCCCGGCCAGTTGTGGGCCATCTACCAGGCCAAGGGCGGGTTCGTCTTCGCCCTGGTCATCATCGTCGGGCTGGCCATCATGGCCGGGGTCGTCTTCGTCGAGCAGGCGCAGCGGCGCATTCCCGTGCAGTACGCCAAGCGAATGGTCGGACGCCGCGTCTACGGCGGCACCTCGACCTACATTCCGCTGAAGGTCAACCAGGCGGGGATCATCCCCGTCATCTTCGCCTCGTCCCTGCTCTACCTACCGGTGCTGGCCACCCGGCTGTGGCCGGACGTGGAATGGCTGCAGCGGGTCCAGCCCTTTCTCGACCAGGCCGATCCGTGGCACATGGCCGCGTTCT
Organism: Actinomadura napierensis; assembly: GCF_039529375.1. Taxonomy (NCBI): domain Bacteria; kingdom Bacillati; phylum Actinomycetota; class Actinomycetes; order Streptosporangiales; family Thermomonosporaceae; genus Actinomadura; species Actinomadura napierensis. The sequence continues at coordinate 7,784 of NZ_BAAAMR010000085.1, read as the reverse complement.
TCGCGCTCATCGTGTTCTTCACCTACTTCTACGTGGCGATCACCTTCAATCCCACGGAGGTGGCCGGCAACATGCAGAAGTACGGCGGTTTCGTGCCCGGCATCCGGCCGGGACGCCCGACCGCCGAATACCTCGACCACGTCCTGACCCGTATCACCGCGCCCGGTGCGGTGTATCTGGGCCTCGTCGCCCTCATTCCGATGGCGGCGCTGGCGCTCCTGGACGTCGGGAACCAGTTCCCCTTCGGCGGGACGACGATCCTCATCGCCGTCGGGGTCGGCCTCGACACCGTCAAGCAGATCGAGAGCCGTCTCCAGCAGCACAACTACGAAGGGTTCCTCCGCTGAACCGGGCCCGCCGCCGGGACGCGCGGTCCCGGCGGCGGGGCGGTTCACCGCCGGCTCAGAGGTGCGGGGCGAGGGCGGCGAGCAGCTGGCGCTTGGGCTTGGCGCCGACCATCTGGTGGACGGCCTCGCCGTTCTTGTAGAGGGTCAGGGTCGGGAAGCCGAGGACGCCGTACCGGCTCGCGATGTCGGGGTTCTCGTCGCCGTTGAGGGACGCGATGGTGAGGCGGTCGCCGAGCTCGGCGTCGAGCTGCTCAAGGATCGGCGCGATCATCTTGCACGGCGGGCACCAGTCGGCCCAGAAGTCGACCAGTACCGGGCCGGGGGCGTTGAGGACCCGCTCGTCGAAGGTCGCGCTGGTCACCGTGATCATCTGTCGCCTCCTGGGGGACGGTGCAGCCCGGGCAGGCCCGGGCGAGGTGGGCGGCCACGCCGGCGCGGCGCCGGACGAGGGCGGCGATCTCGGCGTCGATCTCGGCGAGCTTGCGCCGGTACACCGCGACCGGCTCGGGGCACGCGTCGCCGGTGGCGTGGCCGGAGCGCAGGCAGTCCACGAACGGACGGGTGTCCTCCAGCGTGAAGCCCGCCGCCAGCAGCGACCGGATCTCCGTGACGAGCCGCAGGTCGGACTCGTCGTACTGGCGGTAGCCGTTGGCCGCGCGGCGCGCGGTGATCAGTCCCTGCTGCTCGTAGAAGCGCAGCGTGCGGGTGCTGACGCCGGCCCGTTCGGCCAGCTCGCCGATCAGCATCGGGATCCTCCCTCGGTGGCCGTCAACGACCGTAAGCCTTAACGTGCGCGTCAAGGTCAAGCGGCGCGTCGAGGTCGAGCGGCGCGGCAGGGTCGAGATATCAACATGGTGCCTTCTTCACAAACTGGTCCAGGTCGCCGGGGTGGGAAAGGGGCAGCGGGTGCTCGTGCACGCGGCTGCGGGCGGGGTCGGGCATCTGGCCGTGCAGATCGCCAAGGCGCGCGGCGCGCACGTGATCGGGACGGCGCGGGCCGCCAAGCACGCGTTCCTGCGCGAGCTGGGCGCCGACGAGCTGGTCGACTACACGCGCGACGACTTCGCCGAGGTCGTCCGGGACGTCGACGTCGTCCTGGATCCGATCGCGGGCGACTACGGCCCCCGGTCGCTGCGCACGCTCAAGGACGGCGGGATCCTCATCGACGTGCGGGGCACCGGACCCGACCGGACGGAGGTCCGCGCGCGGGCGGAGGAGCTCGGCCTGCGCTTCGTGCAGTTCGGGTTCACGCCGTCCGGCCTGGCGGAGATCGCGAGGAGCGGCGTGCGGGCCGTGGTGGACGAGGTGCTGCCGCTGTGGGAGGCGGCGAAGGCGCACGAGCTCAGCGAGACGGGGCGGATGACGGGGAAGATCGTGCTCGCCGTCGGATGAGCTGGAACAGCGCGGCGGGCACCGCGACGGCCGTCAGGATCGCGGCGCCCGCGCGCTGGTCGTGCAGCGGGGCGGCGCCCCAGTGCCGTCCGAGCCCCTGATACCAGCCGTCGCCGAGGACGGACCCGTCCAGAAGGAGGACGATCCCGGCGACGACGAGCAGAACCGGAAGGACGGCGGGCACGCGGGCGCTGCCGAAGAACGCGAGCCCGATCGCGAGGAAGCACGCCATCGCCAGCGAGTGGAGCGCGTGGTTGGCCAGCGAAGCGCCGAACAGCGGGGACGCGTAGTACGCGTAGAGGCTCAGGAGGAAGAGCGCCGAGGAGACGACCGGATGCCTAAGGAACCGCACGCCTCGGCTGTCCGCGACGGTGGCGAGCAGTGAACCGGCAGGCACGAGTCCCAGCGGACGCCCATACAGAAGGAGTAGGGGAGCGACCACCCCGACCAGTACGTGCTGCAAGGCGTGGGCGCTGAACAGGACCATGCTGTACCGGGCGACCCCACTGCCCATGGCGAAGAGCAGGACGCTCAGCCCGGCGGCCCACGCGAGACCACGGCGCAGCGGCCAGCGTCCCGTCCGCGCCACCCCGATCCCGTACAGGACGGCCCCGAGGAGCACGAGGACCAGGAACAGGGGGTCGAGCCACCACCTCGTCATGTACGCGACGAACCCGGCGGGACCGGGCAACGGGAAGCCGAGCCGCAGAGCCACCGCGTCGATGGTGCCCGGTGAGACCTCCGGCGGCGGGGTGCGCGCGAGGCCGGTCGCCAGCGCCATCGTCGCGGCCATTACCAGGATCTCGGCGGACGCGAGCCGGGTGAACGGCCGGGGAGTCGACGCCAGCGAAGGGATCGTGCTGCGGCGATGCCACCAGCCCATGGTGCCGAGGACGGTGAGCGCGACCGCCTTCGCCACCACCAGCGCCCCGTAGCGGGAGCCGAGGTGCAGGCCGCCGAGCCGCACCCACGCGTTGACCGCGCCGCTCACCCCGACGACGGCGAACGAGACCAGCGCGAGCCCGCTGTAGCGCTCCACGACCTGCGGCAACCGGTCGCGGATCTCGGGGGAGAGGGCGACGAGGACGACCAGCCCGCCGATCCACAGCGCCGCTCCCGCGATGTGCGCGGCGAGGCTGTAGACGGCGAGGGCGTGGTGGGAACCGGTCGCGGCATGGCCGGTGAACAGCGGAGGCAGCAGCCCGGCGAGCGCGCCGAGCAGCAGGTAACCGGCGATGCCGTCGGCGGCGCGCAGCCGGGCCGCCCAGCAGAGCGCGACGGCGGCGCCGAACACCAGGACCAGGGCACGCCCCTGCGGCAGGTCGAACAGGAACGTCCGCAGCATGGCGCCGGTGATGCCGGCGACTCCGGCGCCGAACAGGTCGGACACGGTGAACGCCGTCAAGGCGAGCGTGCACAGGGCCCACGCCATCGCGCTCAGCGAGGCCGCCGCCATGCATCGGCGCGCGACACCGGTCCCCGGGACGAGGACGGCCGCGGCCAGCAGCCACCCGGCCGTCACCGTGGACGCGACGTTCACGCCGAGCTTGGCGACCGAGAGGCCGGTCTTGGTCAGCGCCCCGGCCTCGGACAGGCCGGGCGCGGCGGTGGCGCCGAGCGACCCGCCGAGCCGCACCACCAGCGCCAGGACCAGCAGAGCCGTCGCGAGCGCCGCCGTCACGAGGACGGGCCGGTCGATTCCGGGCGCCTGCCGCGATCGCATTGCCACGGCGGGAGATACGCGTACACCCGGGCGGAAGGTTCAGCGATCACTAAAGTGTCCGCCATGCCCCCACCTGGGGGAGGTCGGGGCGGTATCCGCCGACCGGCGACGCCCGCGGACGTCCGGAGAGGTGGCCATGAGCGCCAACGACGGTGGCAACACCTACCTGGAGAAGGTCGTCGCCCAGCAGGCCGTCCTGGAGGACGACCTGCGGTCGCGGCGCTCGTCCCCGCCGCCGCCCGGGGCCGTGCCGCCGCCGGGGCCGCTGGCCAAGCGGGACCGCGCGCTCGGCGGCGGGCCCGCCGGGCCGGCCGAGCCGGGCCCGGTCGAGGTGCGGATCAAGGGGTTCTGGCGGTGGAAGAACGTGCTGGTCCCGCCGAACGCCTTCGTCGTGCACACCCGGCGCGGGCGCGCGGAGCCGCTGCACATCGGGCTCGGGGTGTCGTTCCGGTTCAACCCGTCCACCGACTCGTTCCTGGTGGTGCCGGGCGCGACGCAGACGATCCTGATCAACGCGTACTGCATCTGCAGCGAGCTGCAGGGCGTGCTCGTCCAGGGCTACGTCCAGTGGATCGTCCAGGACTTCGCGACCGCCTACCGCAAGCTCGACTTCGGCGACGCGCAGGACCCGATGCGGGTGGTGAACCTCCAGTTGCGCGAGCAGGCGGAGGCGGCGATCAAGGACAAGGTCTCCAGCATGGGCGTGCGGGACGTGCTGAGCGACAAGCAGCCGATCATCGAGGAGCTGACCGCGCGGCTGCGCGCGGTCGCCGAGGGCGAGGACCACAGCGACCGGGGGCTCGGGCTGCGGATCGTCACGGTGCAGATCAAGGAGGCCGTGGTCAGCTCGTCGCGGCTGTGGGAGAACCTGCAGAAGCCGTACCGGGCCGAGCAGGGCCGGATCGCGCGGCTCGCCGAGCTGGAGGCGGAGGAGGCCGTCGCGCAGCGGGAGATGGCGGCGCAGCGGGTGAAGGAGACGCAGCGGCTGGAGCACGAGCGGGAGCTGGCGGAGCTGCGGTCGCGCAACGAGGCGGAGCGGTTCGACACCGAGACGTCCGAGAAGCTGCGCCGCACCCGCCGCGAGCACGACGACGCCCGCGAGGTCGCCGAGCTGGAGACCGAGACGACCCGGCACGCGCTGCGGATGGAGCGGGAGCGGCACGCGGAGGAGGCCGAGACCGGGCGGCTGCGGATCGAGCGCGACCACGAGCTGAACCGGCTGCGCGTCGAGGGCGAGCTGGCGCTCCAGGAGACGCGGGCGCGGTCCCACCACGAGACGGCGCTGCTGGGCCTGGAGCGCGACCGGGCCCGCGCCGCGATGGACAACGAGCAGGCGCCCGCGGCGATCCAGGCGCGCCTGATCACCCGGCTGCCCGACATCCTGGAGCGGCTGCCGAAGCCGGACGAGGTCCGCACCGTGACCGTCAACGGCGCCGACCAGACGAGCCTCGCGGGGCTGCTGACCCAGCTCACCGCGGTGATCGGCGCGCTGCGCGCCGCCACCGCGGAGAGCCCGTCCGTCACGGGCGGGGCGCCTCCGGAGGGAAACGGACGGGCAGCGCGGTGAGCGCCCGGTGGAACGGGCCGGGACGCCATTCCAGCTCGTCCGCCGGGACGGCCAGCTCCATGTCGGGCAGCCGGTCGAGCAGCGTCTCGATCGCGGCGGACGCGATGAGCCGCGCGTGCCCCTTGGCCGGGCAGGTGTGCGGCCCGGCGGCGAACGCCAGGTGCGCGCGGTTGCCGGTGCGCTGGTGCGGGGTGCGCGACGGGTCGGTGTTCGCGGCGGCGTAGGAGATGACGACGGGCTGGTCGGCGGGCAGCAGGTGGCCGTGGAAGTCGACGTCCTGGCGGGGGAACGTCGCGCCGAAGTTGGCCATCGGCGGGTCGGTCCACAGGATCTCGTCGAGGGCGTCCTCGACGGGGAGGCTGCCGCCCGACAGGTCGCCGCCGAACCGGTCGTCCGACAGCAGCAGCCGCAGCCCGTTGGCGATGAGGTTCTGCTCCGGCTCGGTGCCCGCGCCGAGCAGCAGCGCCATCTGCTCGGCCATCTCGTCGTCGTCCAGCTCCGCCGGATGCCCGGTCATCCACGACGTCACGTCGGCGCCGGGTTCGGCGCGCTTGTGCGCCACCAGGTCCCGGGTCGCCTGGTTCAGGACCGCGTTGGCCTCCTCGGCGGACGTGCCGTCGAAGATGCCGCTCATCCCCTCGACGAGCCGGTCGCCGATCTCGGGCGGGCAGCCGAACAGCTCGTTGAACACCAGCAGCGGCAGGACCCGCGCGTACTGGCCGATGAGGTCGGCCTCGCCGTCGGCGGCGAAGGCGTCGACGAGCCGGTCCGCGCCGGTCTCGACGTGGCCGCGCAGCGCGCCGGTGTCGACCCGGTCCAGGCTGTCGGTGATCACCGAGCGGAGGCGGGCGTGCACGGCGCCGTTGGCCGACAGCGTGTTCGGCCGGTACATCAGCATCGGCAGGACGGGGCAGTCGGCGGGGACGCCCTGCTGCCAGCGGCTGCCGTCGCGCGGGAACCGGCCCGGGTCGCGCATGACCTCCAGCGCCGCGTCGTAGCCGATGACGAGCGTCGCCGGGACGCCGGGCGCCAGCTCGACGGGCGCGACGCCGCCGTGCGCGCGCAGCGCGGCGTACACGCGGCCGGGATCGGCGGCGAACTCCGGCCCGTAGAGCCGGCCGGGCTCGTCCGTTCCCTCCTCGCGGGCGGGACGGGTCTGGTCGATGGTCACGGGGTCTCCTGGCCGGATGCGAGCAGGTGGTCGACGAGGGCGATCAGCGCGTGCGTCGAGGACGCCCGGTCGCGCGCGTCGCAGCTGACCAGCGGCGTCGACGGCGCGAGGTCGAGGGCCTCGCGGACCTCGGCGTCGGGGAACTCCGGCGACCCGTCGAACCGGTTGACCGCCACCGCGTACGGCAGTCCCTGCCGCTCCACGATGTCCATGACGGCGAACGACTCCGCCAGCCGCGCGGTGTCCACCAGGATCAGCGCGCCGAGCGCGCCGCGCGCCAGGTCGTTCCAGAGCCGGGTGAAGCGCTGCTGGCCGGGCGCGCCGAACAGGTACAGCACGAGGTCGTCGCTCAGCGTCAGCCGGCCGAAGTCCATCGCGACGGTGGTGGTCGTCTTGTCGCGGATGCCGGCCAGGTCGTCGACGGCGGCGCCGGCCTGCGTCATCCGCTCCTCGGTGCGCAGCGGCCGGATCTCCGACAGCGTCCCGACGTAGGTCGTCTTGCCGACCGCGAAATGCCCCACGATGAGGATCTTGACGGCGGTCCGGACCGTCTCGCGCAGGTAGGGCCCGCTTCCCGCAGCGACGGCCTCGGTGCCTCCCGAGGGGGGACGGCCCCCCACGACCCCCGCGCCGGCTCCGCCGGCTTCAGAGACTGGCGCGGAGTCCATCGAGCACCTCCTGCAGGAGCCGGGTCCGGGACGGCTGGGCGGCGGGCGCCGGCGCCCGCGTGGTGAGGTGCCCGGCGTCGACCAGGTCGGACAGCAGCACCTTCGTCACCCCGACGGGCAGCGACAGGTGCCCGGCGATCTCCACGACCGACAGCGCGCCGCCCCGGCACAGCTCCACGATCCGCGCCTTCTCCGGAGTGAGCCCGGCGCGCGGCAGGTCGCCGGTGGAGATCACCAGGGTGACCAGGTCGAAGACGTTGCGGGACGGGTGCGCCCGGCCGCCGGTGACGACGTGCGGGCGGACCAGCGCCCGCTGGTTGCGGCGGCTCATGCGGGGCTGCCCGCGCTCGGGCGCGGCGGGCTGCTCAGCTCCTTGCCCAGCCGCTGCACCAGCTCCTGGAGCCGGAACGACACCGTCTCCATGTCCACGTGCTGCGTCGCCGACACCGCCAGGTACGCGCCCGGCCCCGCCGCGACGAGGAACACGTACCCGCCGTCGAACTCGCTGACGGTCTGCCGCCAGGTCGTGCCGGCGTCGCCGCAGAACTCGGCGGTGCTGCGGGCCAGCGACTGCAGCCCCGACATGCCGGCCGCCTGCCGCTCGGCGTCGTCCCGGCCGATCCGCTCCGAATGGGCGATCAGCAGCCCGTCGGCCGACAGGAGGATCGCGTACCGCGTCTCGGGCATCCGCAGGGCGTCGTCGAGCATCCACCCGAGCCGGTTCGTGCCGTCGTCCATCGCGCCGTTCCACCCCTCGTTCATGGCCGCAGGTCCTTTCCTTCAACGCCCGGCGGCGGCGCCGGAGTGCCACCGGGCGGCGTGCCCGTGCGGCCGGACCGGGTGCCGCGCTGCCAGGCGCCGAGCCCGGCGGCGGTCTCGCGCGGCGGCCGCACCGGATCCCGCCACGAGGCCGGCG